>JBKACM010000358.1:0-2194 GCA_046269335.1 Alphaproteobacteria bacterium
GCGCAGGCTGACGGAGATGTCCGGGTACAGTTCGATGAACTCCCGGATGCGCGGCGTCAGCCACAGGGAGCCGAAAGCGACGGTGGCGGTGATCGCCAGGGGACCCTCTGGCCGATCCTTGGACTCGGCAATACGGGATTCGGCCAGAGCCAGCTTTGCGAACACGTCGTGGGCGGTGCGGTACAGAAGCTCGCCCTGCTCGGTGAGGATCAGACCCCGGGCGTGGCGGTGGAACAGTGCCACACCCAGGCTCTCTTCCAGGGCCCCGATCTGGCGGCTGACGGCCGACTGACTGAGCGCCAGCGCCTCCCCGGCGTGGGTAAAACTTCCCGCCACCGCCACGGCGTGAAAGATCCGGAGCTTGTCCCAGTCCATGGCGGATTGCGTCGTTCGACTCGTCATGGGGTCGGGGCCTGCCTTCCGGGGGCTGGATGTCCTGTCTCTATTTCCGTCTCAGGGGCCACTGGCACTGACGTCGTGACCCTGGGCGGCCAGAAAACGATCCGCCTCCAGTGCCGCCATGCAACCGGTTCCGGCGGCGGTCACCGCCTGGCGGTAGACATGGTCCTGCACGTCGCCGGCGGCGAAGACACCCGGAATGTTGGTGGTGGTGGAGTCCGGCGCGGTGATCAGATAGCCGGACTCGTCCATATCCAGCACCCCCGTGAACAGACTGGTGTTGGGGGCGTGACCAATGGCGATGAAAACACCGTCGCATTTTATTTCGGTCATGGCCCCGGTCTTGACGTTGCGCAGGCGAACGCCGGTAACGCCGGGCGGGTTGCCGCCTCCCAGGATTTCATCGACGACGCTATCGAAGGCCGTGTTGATCTTCGGGCTCTCGAACAGCCGCTGCTGGAGAATCCGCTCGCTGCGGAAGGAATCGCGCCGGTGGATGATCGTGACCTTGGAAGCGTGATTGGTGAGGTACAAGGCCTCCTCCACCGCCGTATTTCCGCCTCCGACCACGCAGACCTCCTTGCCACGGAAGAAGAATCCGTCGCAGGTGGCGCAGGCGGACACGCCCAGTCCCTGATATTTCCGCTCGCTCTCGATGCCGAGCCAGCGGGCCGAGGCACCGGTGCAGATGATCAGGGTGTCGCCGGTATAGGTGTCGCCAGAATCACCATGGCAGGTAAACGGTCGACGACCGAGATCCACCTTGATGATGGTGTCGCTCATGATCCTGGTTCCGACGTGGGTCGCCTGGGCCTGCATCTGTTCCATCAGCCAGGGCCCCTGCACGGCCTCGGCGAAGCCCGGATAGTTCTCCACGTCATTGGTGATGGTAAGCTGGCCACCCGGCTGCATCCCCGTCACCAGAATTGGCTCCAGGCTGGCGCGGGCCGAGTAGATTCCGGCCGTATACCCGGCAGGCCCCGATCCCAGGATGAGAACTTTGGTGTGATGATTTGCCATGATGACGTGCCGCCTCGCTACGGGGTGAACGGTGTGCAACGGCCTTACGACGACCTCGGGTGTCACAATACGGAACGTTTCCACATGCATGCAAGTGGCTTGGAGCGAGTTCTCTGGGTAATTGGCCCCATACCGCGCGTCAGGCCTTGCTGACATCTCCGACCGTCAGGGTCACGCCTTCGAAGTAGGCCAGCATTTTCACCTGTCCGGAGGAAACGGTGGTCGTGGACCCTTCGGTGATCAGGAACAGGCCGCTGTTGGCGAGCGAGGCCGAATCATGGGCGATGACCAGCAACGAGGAAGACGTGGAGCCACTGGCCAGCGTTCCCAGGGCGGTCAGGAACTTGCGCATGCCTCCTTCGTTCAGGTTGCCCGCCACCGCTTCGGTCAGGACCGACACGGAATCGCCATTGTTGGCTCCGTTCTGGGCCTCGTTGTTGACCAGGAGGTTGCCACCCCGCGCCACGGCGGCCAGCAACGCGCCACCGATCACCACCTTGTCGGCTCCGGACCGGAAGTTTTTGACGATGTCGGCACCGTTGAAGCTACCGGAACCGCCGCCATCGTTGCCGGAGCTGTACACCACCGTATTGCCGTTGCCGGAAGTTGCCAGCGTGATCTTGTCGGCCCCGGTCCCGCCGGTCACGGAAACGCCGCCGGAGACGATGACAGTGTCCACGCCGGAGGTTCCGATCAGGGAGGTCGGGCCACCCCCGCTGACCATGGTGAACTCGCTCTTGTTGTCGCCCAGGGTCACCAGATCGGACCCGCCGCC
>JBKACM010000359.1:0-2149 GCA_046269335.1 Alphaproteobacteria bacterium
CGATTGAGGGCGCTGATCGGTCACGATCAACGCGGATTGGTATAAGGCATGAAAAAGGTTCGAGACAGGGCGTTTGCCATTCTGGTGCTGCTTGGGCCGCTGCTTCTCCCCATGGAGGCCGCGTGGGGGGGCTGCACCGATCCGGCAGGGCCACGGGTGGAGTGGCGACGCTGTTACCACGACGATCGCAATCTGTCCGGCGTGGACATGAGTGGGGCGGAGTTGCGCGAGGTGACGTTCCAGCGTTCCAACCTGTCTCGCGCCAACCTTTCCAAGACAAAGGCCTTTCGGGCAAAGCTCATCAGTGCCAACCTGATCGGGGCCAACCTGGAGGACTCCCAGTTCGGTGAGGCGGATTTCACCCGGGCCAACCTCAGCGGGGCCACCTTGCGGCGGGCCAATCTTCAGCGTGTCCGGTTCTATCGTGCCAATCTGACCGGAGCCGATTTTACCGATGCCAGAATCGAGGGGGCGGACCTTTCCCAGGCCGACCTGAGCCACGCCATCTGGACCGACGGCAAGCACGTCTGCGCTCCCGGTTCCATGGGGCAGTGCAACTGAGGGGGGCGGGATGTCCGAGTCCGGCTTTTCGCCGCCGCTGCTGGACCCTTCCGGCTGGCTGCATGACCTCAATCCGGAGCAACGGGACGCGGTGCAGACCACCGAGGGGCCGTTGCTGGTCCTCTCCGGGGCCGGTACCGGCAAGACCCGGGTTCTGACCACCCGTCTTGCCTATCTTCTGGGTACTGGCCTGGCCCAGCCCCAGAACGTCCTGGCGGTCACCTTTACCAACCGGGCGGCACGGGAGATGCGTGAGCGCATCACCGCCAAAATCGGCCCCTCGGCCGAGGCCTTGTGGCTTGGTACGTTTCATGCGCTCGGGGTGCGCATCCTGCGCCGTCATGCCGAACGGGTCGGCCTGAAAAGCAACTTCACCATTCTGGATACCGACGACCAGCTTCGTCTCCTGAAGCAGATACAGGAGGCGGAAAACATTGATCTCAAGAAATATCCGCCCAAAAATCTTCTGACCTGTATTCAGCGCTGGAAGGATCGGGGGCTGACCCCGGAAAAGGTATCGGGGGATGCGGCCCGCGAGTTCCAGGGGGCCAGGCTGCCGCACGTGTACGGCCTCTATCAGGAACGCCTGTTGACCGTCAATGCGGCGGATTTCGGGGATCTTCTGCTTCACTGCCTGACTCTGTTCCAGAAGCATCCGGATGTGCTGGAGCAGTACCAGAATCAGTTTCGCTACATCCTGGTGGACGAATACCAGGACACCAACGTTTCCCAGTATCTTTGGTTGCGCATGCTGGCGCAGAAACACCGGAACCTTTGCTGTGTCGGCGACGATGACCAGTCGATCTACTCCTGGCGCGGGGCAGAAATCGGCAACATTCTCCGCTTCGACCAGGACTTTCCGGGGGCCAGGATCATCCGCCTGGAGCGCAATTATCGCTCCTCGCCCGCCATTCTGGCGGCGGCTTCCGGTCTGATCCGTCACAACAGGGGGCGGCTTGGCAAGGACCTGCGGGCCGCCGACGAGACCCGGCCCGGGGAAAAGGTGGTCCTGCGCGGGGTCTGGGACGGGGAGGAGGAGGCCAGGGTTTCGGTCGAGGCCATCGAGGCGGAACGGGAGCGTGGATGCAAACTGCGGGAAGTGGCCGTTCTGGTGCGGGCCGGCTACCAGACGCGGGAATTCGAGGAAAGACTTATTCTTACCGGCGTGCCCTACCGGGTGGTGGGGGGACCCAGGTTCTATGAACGCCAGGAAATTCGGGACGCTCTGGCTTATCTGCGGGTGGTCGTGCAGCCGGAGGACGATCTGGCTCTTGCCCGCATCCTCAACGTGCCCAAGCGGGGCCTGGGGGAGGCCGCTTTGCAATCGCTGAACCTGGCTTCGCGGGCGGGTGGCGTGTCTCTCATGGAGGCGGCTCGGCGGCTGGTGGAGACCGACGAACTGGCGGCCAGGGCACGCAAGGCCCTGCGTGACCTGATTGGCGATTTTGACAGCTGGCGTGAACTTTTCTCTTCCCTGGAGCCCCGGGAACTGGCGGCCAGGGTCCTGGACGAGTCCGGGTATACGGCGATGTGGCAGGCCGACCGTTCTCCGGACGCGCCGGGTCGTATCGAGAACCTGAAGGAGCTG
>JBKACM010000360.1:0-2142 GCA_046269335.1 Alphaproteobacteria bacterium
ATGGATACGGTTCTCGATACCGTCTCGTACAGCAACATCCAGGAGGGCTGGCCGGGTGAAGGTAACATCGATGCGGACCCACTATTTGTGAACCCGGGCCAGTGGGGCCCAAATGGCACGCCGGACGATCCGGATGACGACACGTGGGTGAACGGAGACTATCATCTCCTACCCTACTCGCCGTGCATCGACACAGCCCGGCCTCGCTGAGCTCGGCCGGAACCAAAGGAATGCCGAGGGTTTTCTCTCCTTCGGCCGCCGCTACTGCGTGTGACAAGAACGTGCCAGGCGTACCGGGGTCGTAGATCTTGGACGCTGCCGACACTCCGTGCCGTGCATGACGTTGGGTCCGCCGTCGCCGCTCGCCTGTCACTTTTCTTGCTCACACTTCGTGGACGCGGCTGGAACCGCCGCGAACCAGTGCGGGCATCGTTTCCCTTTGGCCCGGAGGCTGGCGTGGGCCAAAGGGAAAGGCTTGCATGAAATGCACGAAAAAGGCATCCATCCCTGCTATGCTGGTTGTTGTATCGGACAACCTGTTTGCAAGGAGGATGCCATGAACACGTTCATCGAAAAGCACAGCAAGCACATTATAGGGGTCTTGAGCGGCTGGGACCGCATTGTTTTTCGCGGGACCCTTCGTCTGGTCGCCAATCTGGCGGGGATGAACTCCTATCTATCCTACCTCGGAATCCTGATGAAGGACTTCAAGGAGTACGCCCAACGCAAGACCGCCGAACTGATCGAGGCCTCCGTGGCCAAGGCCGGACAGGACCATCGACCGAATCTGTATTTGTCCTCGGCCAGGACCGACAAGGAACGGATCGCCCTGGATATCGCCGCCCGCGACGGCGTCCAGGAGGGACTGATCTGCATCCTGCGTACGGTCGAGCCGTGTATGACCTATCAGCTTCACCGCAACCGTCAGAACAAGACGCTGGATTTGGAGCTGTTCCAAGGAAAGTGCATGCATCTGTATCACTACTGGTACGATGCCTACTTCGGGTTCATGGGGGCCCGCATCCAGACCTGGTTTCCCTTTGCCCTCCAAATGTGGATGAACGGCCGCGAGTGGCTGGCCCACAGGATGGATCAGGAAGCCCTGGCGTATCGCCGTTATGACAATTGCTTTCCCTGGATCGCCGACTTCCCACGAGCCCAGGAGTTGATGGACCAACTGCACAGCACCGACTGGTGTGAGCAGTTCGACCGGATCGCACGATTCCTCCATCCCGCTCACGAGACGATGTTCGCCGGCTTTCCTCTGCACTACTACTGGACCAGCCATCAGACCGAGTGGGCGACGGATATCGCATTTCGCGACCGGCAGGCGTTGGCGGGCATCTACCCCCAACTGGTGCGCGGGGCGATGATCGCCTTCGCCAGCAAGGACGTGCTTCGCTTTCTCGGCAACCGGCCGGATCGCAGATCCCACGACGAGGTGACCAGCAGTTACCAAGATCGTCCCGAGGGAATCCGCGTCAAACACCAAGCACATGCCAACTCCGTCAAGACCTATGACAAGGCCGGCTCGATCCTGCGTACCGAATGCACGATCAACAATCACCGGGCCTTTCACGTCTACCGACAGTCCGAGCGAGATCCCCAGGGGCCCAAGAAGACGCTTCCCATGAGCAAGGGGATTGCGGATTTGTACGCCCGCAGTCAGGTCTCCGGACGTATCAACGATCGCTATCTCGAAGCGTTGGCCACGCTCGACACCAGCGAGCGAGTCGAAACGGTGGTCGCTCCGATCTGCCGCCGCCACACGTCCAAAGGCAAATCGATCCGAGCGATGCAGCCTTGGTCACAACCCGACCAGCAACTATTGGCCGCCGTGTCAGCCTGTGGACTGGCGGGGGACTTCCGCAACGGTGACATCGCCGCCCATCTCTATCCGAACCGTTCCGCCCAAGAGGTCTCCAGCAAGGTGACCTATCTCTTGCGACTCCTGCGGGAACACAAGATCATCCGGCGTCTGCCCCACACCCGCAAATACCGTCTAACCCCAAACGGGGCCACGATCATCGCCACGATCTTCTTGACGCAAAATGCCACCACAGAACAACTTAACAAGACCGCCGCATGAAGAACGGGAAATCCTTTTCAGTTCTTGAGAGTTAGCAGCGCAAGTACGTGTCC
>JBKACM010000035.1:0-15101 GCA_046269335.1 Alphaproteobacteria bacterium
ATCGTGCGCGAGATCGGGCGTCGCGGGCCAGCCTGTCTGAATGACAGCGTGGAAAGCATCATGACGGCCAAGGTGGTGACATGCGCGCGCACCCCCTGGTGACCTCCCACGACAGCCCCGCCGAAGTGCAGCAGGGCCTGGACCTTGGGGCCGACGCCTACATCGTCAAGCAGCGGTTCGACCAGACCGAACTGCTGGATACCATCGAGCAACTGCTATGAACGCCCCCCCGAAGGTCCGGGTCATGATCGTCGAGGATTCGGTGGTCGTGCGGACCCTGCTCGAACACATCATCGAACAGGACCCCAGACTGACCCTGATCGGCAGTGCCGGCAGCGGAGAGCAGGCGCTGCGCATGCTCGGGAAAGTTCGGCCCGATGTCATCTCCATGGACATCCGGCTGCCGGGAATGAACGGTCTGGACACCACCCGCCGGATCATGAGCGAACACCCGACCCCGATCGTGGTGGTATCCTCGGCAGTGGATGACGAAGTTCTCGACATCTCCATGAACGCGCTCAGGGCCGGGGCCCTCAGCGTGGTGGAGAAACCGGTCGGTACCAGTCATGCCGACTACCGGAGCATCGCCAACCACCTCTGCACCCAGCTTTTCATCATGAGCCAGGTCAAGGTGGTCCGGCAGCGCCGGGTTCATGCCCCGGTAACGCTCCACAGACAGGAGTCGGCCTCCGCCAAGACCCGGACGAGAATTGCGGTCCCGAACAGAGGGACCCATTACCGCATGCTGGGCGTGGTCGCCTCCACCGGCGGACCGAACGCCCTGGCCAAGGTACTGGGGGGACTGCCCGACAACTTCCCGCTGCCGATCGCCGTGGTCCAGCATATCGGAGCCGACTTTCTTGCGGGCTTCGCCTCCTGGCTCGACGGCGTGGTCCCTCTGCCGGTATCGGTGGCAGGACACGGCCAGCCCACCCGCCCCGGACACGTCTACGTAGCCCCGCCCAACGCCCATCTGAAAGTCGGCAACGGCTGCTTCTACCACGGCGACTCCGCTCCGGTCAGCGGTCAGCGTCCTTCGGGCTCCGTCCTTTTCGCCAGCATGGCGGCCGCCCTGGGTCCGGCGGCGATCGGCGTTCTGCTGACCGGAATGGGGGATGACGGGGCTTCGGGGCTGTTGGCCCTGCGCCGGGCGGGGGGGCATACCATCGCCGAAGATGCCTCGACCGCGGTGGTTTTCGGCATGCCGGGGGTCGCGGCGGAAATGAACGCGGTCGAGGAGCAACGTCCACTGGACGAAATCGCCCCGGCGATCCTGGCTCTGCTCGATCGGCACGGGGGGCTCGCATGACCCAACCACCCCCCCGCATCGTGATCGTCGAGGACTCGCAGACCCAGGCGCTACAACTCCAGATTCTTCTGGAGGAACAGGGCTGGATCTGCGAGTGCTTTGCTAGCGCGGAAGCGGCTCTGGAACACCTGGATGGCCCCCTTCCCGACCTTATCCTCATCGACTATCACCTGCCGGGCATGAACGGTGATCAGTTCGCGCGGAAAATACGCCTGAATCTGCGGGCACGGCAGGTGCCCCTCCTGATGCTGACCGGAGCCACGGGCCGCGACACCGAACGCATGGGACTGGAAAGCGGCGTCGATGCCTACGTCGCCAAGTCGGACGATATGGACGTCCTGCTGATGCGAATCCAGTCGCTGCTGCGCCGGACACCACCCACCTTCCCCCTTGCCGATCTGGATCCCTCCTTCCTGCGACGTTCACGAATTCTGATCGTGGACGACAGCGCCACCTACCTTGAATACCTGAAAAGCCACCTGGAGCAGGAAGGCTACGACGTGGTCGCCGTCGACACCGGAGCCGAGGTCTTGCGACGGATCGAGGTGGAGAACTTCGATTGCCTGGTCGTGGACCTGATCATGCCGGGAATGGGCGGTACCGAGCTGTGCCAGAAACTGGATGCCCTGCGACGCAACGGAGAACGTCTGTTCCAGATCGTCATGCTGACCAGCCGCGACTCCAAGGAAGACATGATGCGCGGTCTGGAGGCCGGTGCCGACGACTTCGTCGGCAAATCGGAGGATATCGAGATCATTCTGGCGCGCGTCCGGGCTCTGCTGCGGCGGAAGTCGCTGCATGAGGAGAATCTGCGGATTTCGTGGAAATTCCGGGCCAAGGAGCTGGAACTTACCCAGGCGCGCAGCGCCACCGAGGCGGCGGAGGCACGGGCCGCCCTGGCCGAGAAATTACGCCGAACCAACGAGGAACTGGCGGCGATCAACGCGACCCTCCTCAACACCGAACGCGAGTTGACCCTGGCCAAGGAACTGGCCGAACAGGCCAATCACGCCAAATCCGATTTCCTCAGCCTTATCAGTCACGAGCTTCGCACACCACTGACCGTCATTCTGGGCTATACGCCGATGTTGTCCGACCCGAACGACATGCCGGAACCTGAGGTCGTCGCCCAGATCGTCGGGGAAATGGAAAAGGCGGGGCAATACCTGCTCTTTCTCGTCAACGATCTTCTGGACCTGACGAAAATCGAGGCCGGCAAGATGCACCTTGCCCTGGGCGAGGTGTCCGCCGGCACCGTAACGAGAGGAGTTGCAAATACCCTGGGAACGAACGCCAGAACAAAGGGACTGGTGCTGCGGGTGGAAGGCGACGACCTGACCGTGTGTGCCGACGAGATTCGGCTGACGCAGATTCTCATCAACCTTATCGGCAACGCACTGAAATTCACCGATGCTGGCGAAGTGGTGGTTTCCATCGGACGCCAGGAGGATTTCGCCGTATTTCAGGTGCGTGACACCGGTTGCGGCATCGACGAAAAGGATCTACCTTCGATCTTCGACCGGTTCAAGCAGGTGGACAGTTCCTCCACCCGTGCCGCCAGCGGTACGGGGCTGGGGCTTGCCATCACCAAGCGCCTCGTGGAACTTCACGGTGGCAGCATCGGGGTCAGGAGCGACCTCGGGAAGGGTAGCGTGTTTTCCTTCACCATCCCCCTTTCCACGCGAAGGTCGTCGGAGAAGTGCCTGGACGGGGGTTTCCAGCCGTGAGCAGATCGTTTCCAGCCATCGAGGACGCCGTCGTCCTTCAGGCCTTCCTCTCCTCCCTGGATCACGGCAACGTCGGCATGGCCCTGTTCGATCCCGACGATACCCTGGTGTTCTGCAACCAGGCATTCCGGGATCTTTACGAGAACCTCTCCGGCCTGAACGACATCCTCGGACAGTCGTTCGAAACCCTCCTGCGCGCCCTCTCGGCGCGGGGCGAGTTCACGGGCGCGGCGGCGGTCGAGGACCCGGAGGGCTGGATACGCAATCGCCTCGTCCAGCATCGCACCGGCAACGGACCCAGCCAGGAAATCCTGAGCGACGGGCGGTACCTGTCGGTGGATGAGAGGCGGGTCGCCGGCGGCTACATCATCGGGCGCTGGAGCGATGTCACCGAGCGGATTCACAGCGAGATGCGTCTGCGCAAGGTTGCCGAGACCATCGGCGACGGCGTCGCCTTGTGGAATCAACACAATCAGCTTGAACTGTTCAACGTCGCCTTCGCCGAACGCTTCGGCAGCGCCGTCCTGGAATTGAAACCCGGTCTCTCCTTTCGCCAGATCTTCGACACCCTGGTCCGCTCCGGGAGAGTCACCCTGAAGACTACCCCGGAGAAGCTGATCGAAAGTTATCTTGATTCCCGTTACGAGCCCAATTCCGAGATCTATCTCGACTTCAACGACGGCAAGAGCTTTCTCCTGCGCGAACAACGAAGCCTGGATGGCAGCACGGTATCCATTCTCACCGACATCACGCCCATCCGGGAACGGGCCGAGGCCGAACAGGCCAACCGTGCCAAGTCGGAATTCCTGGCCAACATGAGCCACGAGATCCGCACCCCGATGAATGCCGTCAACGGCATGTTCTACATGCTGAAGAAAACGCCGCTCAACGAACAGCAGCGCGATTTCGTGGAGAAGGCGGAAAATGCCTCCAACTCCCTCCTGTGCATCATCAACGATATTCTCGATTTTTCAAAAATCGAGGCCGGCAAGATCGAGATTGAAGCCATCGAATTCCAGCTCAGTCAGGTGCTGGAACGCCTGGCCGACGTCGTGGGCGGCGTCATCCAGAAAAAGATGGCCCTGGAACTGGTCATCAGCGTTCCGCCCGATACGCCCGATCACCTGATCGGCGACCCATCCCGGCTGGGCCAGATTCTCCTCAACCTCGTCAACAACGCCGTCAAGTTCACCGCGGAAGGCATGGTCCTGGTGTCGGTGAGCGGCGGGATCCTCGAAGGTCGTCAGGTGGAATTGCGCTTTGCCGTCCGCGATACCGGCATCGGCATGACTCCGGCGCAAATGGGCAAACTGTTCAGGGCCTTCAGCCAGGCGGACACCTCCACGACCCGCACCTACGGCGGGACCGGCCTTGGGCTTACCATCAGCAAGCAACTGGTGGAAAAGATGGGGGGGCAGATTGGTGTCACCAGCGAGCCCGGCAGGGGCAGCGAGTTCTTCTTTACCGCCCGGTTCGGCCTGGGGGCCGAGCCTCGCGATTTCGTGGTGCCGGTGGATCGGCTGACCGGCAAGCGTGTCCTGCTGATCGATGATCTCGCCCCGGCCAGGGAGGCTCTCCGCGACGTGATGGCCCGGTACGGCATGAGCGTGACAACGGCCGATTCCGCCGCCCGGGCGTTGCGGGCGATGACCACGACGGCCCATACCCCTTTCGACATGGTGCTGCTGGACTGGCAGATGCCGGACACCGACGTCGGCGAGATGATTCCGATGATCCGGGATCGCCAGGATCAGGTCCCGATCGTGGTCACCGCCACCCCCGCCTGGCAGGAAAACGCCCAGAAGGAAGCGGCGGTCCTGGATCTGTCCGGGGTCCTGATCAAGCCCGTGGTCCCCCCCGCTCTTCTCGACACCCTGGATACCATCCTGCTTGCCCTGAAATGCGGGGCCAGGACAGCGAAAAGAAACCGCGAGCGGCTGGCGTCCACCCCCAGGAACCGGCTGAAGGGTCTGAGCGTCCTGCTGACCGAGGACATGGAGATCAACCAGGAAATCGCCTGCGCCATCCTCGCCGACGAAGGGGCGAGTGTTCAGGTGGCCGGGGATGGGGTCGCCTGCCTTTCCGCGGTGGACTCCGGCATCCGGAAGTTCGACGTGGTGCTGATGGACCTTCACATGCCGATCATGGACGGCTTCGAGGCGACTCGCCGTCTTCGCGCCAATCCCGCCTGCGCCGATCTGCCGATCCTCGCCATGACAGCAAGCGCCATGGATCACGAGCGGCAGAGATGTCTCGATGCCGGGATGAACGATCATATCGCCAAACCGATCGATATCGATCAGGCGGTCGCCACCATCCTGCAATGGGTAAAGCTGCCCGCCGATGCGGACGGCGAACCGCAACCGGAACCCGCCAGTCCCGCCAGGCCGGTGGAAGCGCCGGCCGTGGTCGAAGCGACACCGCCCTCCGGGCCCGGGAAACCGGCTTCCAACCTCGTTCCGGAGGATCTTCCCGGCTTCGACATCCCGGCGGCCCTGCTGCGGGTCGGCGGGAACGAGCCGCTTCTGCACCGGTTGCTCCTGTCCTTTGCCCGCACCAACGCGGACCTTGCGGCACGGGTCGGCGCGGCGATCCGGACGGGGGATCTGGATGCCGCCTTCGGTATGGTCCACGCGGTAAAGGGATCGTCGGGCAACCTCGGGGCAACCGCCCTGTTCCGGGCCGCCGAAAGCTTGCAGACGACCCTGACCCGGCGGGAGAAGGATACCCTTGGCCTCCGCTTTCAGCTTTTCCAGCAGCGCATGGAAGAAACGTTGACAGCCCTGCGGCACCTGGAGGTCGCGAATGCCCCGTCTGCCGCCGCCGTCCCCCTGGACGACAGGGAAAGAGCACAGCTATTGCAGGAGTGTCGCCAGCTTTCCGAGTGGGTGTCCAAGCGAAGCATGAACGCCGTCGAATTTGCCGACAAACTTGGGGACAGGCTGCACGGCGGCGGGTTCGGGGCTGAAGTGCAACAGTTGAGGGCAGCTTTGACCGTTCTGAACTTCAAGGCCGGGCTCGCCGTCGTGAAAACCCTGATCGAGAAGCTCGAAGCCTCCAGTACCACTCTCCCCGCGAAACGGGAACTGACCTCCGGACAGAGACGGGAAGTGCGGCAGCAATGCTATCGGTTGGCCCTGGAAATGAGGAAACGCAGCATGGCCTCCATCGGCGTCGCCGAGGGGATCAAGGCCATGTTGCGGGAAAGCGCTTTCGAAACCGATATCGATTCCATCCAGTCCACGCTGATTCTGCTGAACTTCCCAGCCGGCTGCGCCATCGTGCAGACTCTGATCGAAAGGCTGGGTCCCCCGGACCCCGACGAGTCTCCCCCGCCGGTGGGATGCGCTTGACAAGTTCTTCCGACAAGGAAAGCCGCATTATGACGACGATCCTGATCATAGAAGATGCGGAAAGCGTTCGCTCCATGCTGACCATGCGCCTGAAGCGGGCCGGCTACCAGGTGGAATCGGCGGAAAACGGCAAGGTCGGCGTCGAACGGGCCCTGGGGCTACGCCCCGAGGTCGTGTTGATGGACCTCCACATGCCGGTCATGGATGGCCATGAAGCGGTCAGGCTGCTGCGCACGCAGGGCTACGACGGTCTTATCGTCGCCGTAACGGCCTCTGCCATGATCGACGAAACCTCAAGAAGCACCGGAAGGGACTGTGACGCCTTCATCGCCAAACCGATCGGAAAGGACTTCGAGGAACGCATCGCCGGTCTGCTCGCCAGAAGAAAATAACCCCCGTCGTGCCAGCGAGCCGGTGAGATGACTCATCGGCTCGCCGGTAAAGCCCGGGTGGCGTACCTCGTCATGCTGTTGTCTCTGTTTGCGCTTCCGGCCCGGGCCTCCGTCCGGGTCGAGTGTCGCTGCATCGCCGATGGAGAGGACAGAGTGGTCTCGACCGCGGCGACGGCGACGCCTTATGCGGAGCCTCTGATTTCCATAAGCTACCGCTTCCAGTTTCGGGCGGTTGTCGTCGAGACCCCGCCCGAAGCCGCCAGAATCGCTCTTTACACCTACGTCAACCGGGAGGACGGCCCCAGGCTGGCCCATTATGCCATGTACCCATGGCCTCCTCCCACGCCTGCCTCGTCTGCCGAATATGGGTTCACCGGCCATCAGTTCGTCTACGAGCCCGACGGCGGACATGCGGAGTTCCAATACTGGTGCAGGCTGAATTCCGGAGCGCCGCATGAATAGAACGCTCGCCCTGGCCCTGTTCATGGGCCTGAGTTCCGTCCTGGCCGGGGGGGCCTGTGCCGGGACTGCCTCCCCTGAAGTCCACCTGCTGTTTGCGGGCGACGTCCTGCTGGACGCGGGTCCCGGCAAGGTGGTGGAGGAGGGAGGCAACGTGTTCTCCGATTTCGCCGTCTTGCTGAAGGAGGCCGATCTTGCCATCGCCAACCTGGAATGTCCGGTCGCCACCACGGGAACCGCCGTGGACAAGATCTACACCTTCCGGGCACACCCACGGGTCGTGCCGGTCCTCGCCCGACACTTCGGGGCCGTGTCCGTGGCCAACAACCACGCCGTGGACTACGGCCGGGAAGCCTTCGCCGAGACGCTGGGATATCTGGAAAAGGCCGGTCTTCCCTATTTCGGCGGGGGACGGAATTTGGCGCAGGCCCACGCGCCGCTGATTCTCGAGCGCAAGGGACTGCGCATCGCCCTCCTCGCCTTCAACGGCTTCAAGCCGCGCACTTTCGAGGCACTGCCCGATGCCCCCGGGGTCGCCTGGGCCGACGAGGCCGACATCCTCGCCGACATTCACGCCGTCAGAAGCCGGCATCAGGCGGACATCATCATACCCTTCCTGCACTGGGGCTGGGAGCGGGATCCCGAGCCGACCGCGCAGCAGCGAGAGCTGGCGCACAAGATGATCGACGCCGGGGCCGACATCGTCGTCGGCAACCACCCCCACGTCACCCAGGAAGCCGAGTACTACCGGGATCACCTGATCGTCTACAGCCTGGGCAACTTCGTCTTCGACGGATTCTTCACCGAGGACACCAGGACCGGCTGGCTCCTGCGCCTCACCATCGGCCGCGACGGTCTTCTCCGCTGGGACGCCGTGGCGGCCCAGCAGGACGAGAAAGGACTACCCCACCCTATACCCGGGGCCTTCACCCCCTGCGGTACGGCGGAGACACGGAAAATCGACTTCTGCCGCAACGGCAAACTCTGACCCGTATTTCTCACGGACATACGGGGAAAGCGGCTACGGGAAAGGGGCGATCAAAAACCTTCGCGTTCGAGTCGCTTGCGTTCCAGCTTCCGGGCGCGTCGGACGGCCTCGGCCTTCTCGCGGGCCTTCCTCTCCGATGGCTTCTCGTAGCTTCGACGCAGCTTCATTTCACGAAAGATGCCTTCGCGCTGCATCTTCTTCTTGAGGGCTTTCAACGCCTGATCGACGTTGTTATCGCGGACCAGCACCTGAACCAGGGGTCGTTCTCCCACGCATGAGGTTGCCAAAAATGAACGGACGGTACCCAGCCCGTCCGTGTGGCGGGATGTATAGCGCAGTCCGCCCCCCTTGTGAAGAGGGCAACCAACCGGCGGCGTATTTCGCCCGAGCCCCCTCTTTACCCCGGCACCGGCCTCCCCCATAGTATCGCCATGACGAACTTGAAGATTGCACGAATGGGACACCCGGTGCTGGCGCGCCCGGCGCTGCCGGTTCAAGATCCGACCTCCCCCAGGATTCGGCGGCTGGTCGAGGACATGATGGAAACCATGAAGACCGCCAGTGGGGTCGGGTTGGCCGCGCCGCAGGTGGGCGTGCCATTGCGTCTGGTCCTTTTTCACATCCCGGCCGGGCGTCGACGGACGGAAGACGCCGAGGAATACGGTGACCCCACGGAAGGGGTTCCCCTGACCGTGTTGATCAACCCGCAGATCGAACCCCTGGACGAGACGGTGGTGGCGGCGTTCGAGGCCTGCCTGTCGATACCGGGGATGACTGGATTGGTGCCGCGCCATCACCGCATCCGCTACCGGGGGGTGGGACTGGACGGACAGGAGATCCTGCGCGAGGCTGAGGGGTTTCATGCCCGTGTCGTCCAGCATGAATGCGATCATCTGGATGGGGTCCTGTACCCGATGCGCATGTCGGACTTGACGACCTTCGGCTTTGCGGATGAAATCCGACTCCGTTATGCGCCCGGGCCCGACGCGGGAGGCTAGTGCACTGATACATTCATTTCGTTCATGTGTCAGTGCACTAGCTCTTTGATTTTGCATCAACTTATCCAAACTCGGCTGTCGCCTCCGTTTGGGTCGATGCACTAGGAGATGGACATGGAAAACCTCCGGGACAGGATCGTGCTGGCAGCCCTGCCGCACGTGGTCTTCGACGGATGGACGTTGAAGACGCTGCGAGAGGGCGCACGCGACGCCGGTCTTGACCCGGACGTGGTCGGACGTGCCTTCCCGGAGGGAGTCGTGCCGGCATTGGCACATTTTTTTGAGTTGGGCGATCGCAGAATGGCGATGGAAATGGCGGGGAAGCCTCTGGAGGAGTACCGCCAGCGGGAGCGTCTGGCCCTGGCGGTGCGCTGTCGCCTCGAACCCTGGTCGGACAGCCGGGACTCCCTCCGTCGGGCCATGTCGCTGCTGTCCCTGCCCTCCCATGCCGCCGCCGCCGCCACCTGTCTCTACCGCACGACGGATGCCCTCTGGCACGCCGTCGGCGACACGGCGACGGGCTTTGACTATTACACCAAGCGGGGGGGGCTGGGGAGCGTGTACGTGGCAACGTTGCTGTACTGGCTGAACGACAGCTCGGAGGGCTCGGCGGACACGTGGCATTTCCTGGAACGCAGCCTGACGGAAATGATTCGGCTTGCCGAGTTGCGAGGAAGGGTCGAGCGGGGACTGGCCCTTCTCCCGAACCCGCTGCGGCTGTTCCGTCCCAGGAGGAGAGCAGGGCGGACCCTGGACGGCGTTGCCGCCAGGGCACCATCCGGAACGCCATAGGGCGGGACGGGACGCGGGTTATACCAGACCGAGATGAGCTCGACTCATCACGGTCTGGGAATGGCGCATTGAGCGCCCGCGCGATCGTTCGCGCGCAAGCCAAGGGGCCGGACGGCCCCGCCGGCGATTGAGGGCGTTGATCGGTCACGATCAACGCGGATTGGTATTATTCGGTCGCCGCTCCGGACTCGGCCTTTGCTTCCTGGCGCAGCTTGCGGCGGCGCAGGGTGCGGCGGACCAGAGTGACGACTCCCACGACCAGCACCAGACCCACCAGACTCCACAGAACCTTGGCCTGGTGCTCCCCCACCACCCGTTCCAGAGCGTGGCCAAAGTAGTAACCCCCTATCGAGAACGACAACGCCCACACGATCGCCGCCAACATGTTCAGGAGGATAAACTTGAGTCTTGGAATGGCGCTCATGCCGATGACAAAGGGGCTGACGTTACGGACGCCATAGATGAAACGGAAGGAAAGAATGAAAACCGTCTCGTAGCGACGCAACAAACGGAACGCCCACTCGATACGGGCGGTCATGTCCGGCCAGCGTTGCAGCAGCGGTTGGCCATAGCGACGGCCGATGGAGAAATAAAACTGGTCGCCCAGAAAACTGCCGGTAAAAGCCGCGGCCGCCACCATAGGCAATTCCAAAAGTCCCTGGTAGGCAAAAACACCCGCCAGGATGACAATGCTTTCCCCTTCCAGGAACGTAATCAGAAGAATTGCCAGATAGCCGTAGGTTGATAAGTATTGCTCCAGCACGCGGCGCCCCCGGTAATCCCCCCACGGCCACGGCATACACCAGATGCACGAGCCTGTCCAACCCGGATGTTATACCAACGGCACGAGGCCTTGACTCGTGCCGTTGGTATCAAGCCCACGCGGCGTCTGAGCGAAACCCGCTCCGCACGAAGTCAAAACTTCGTGCGGATGGTATTACGCCAACAGCGCCGGGCTTTACTCCGTCTCGTCGACACGCCCGACGATTTCCACCCAGCGCATCCAGTCGTCAAGATCGTTCTCGAACCGGACCAGAACGGCGGCGATCCGACCCGGTTCCTGCCGCACGATCCGGCTCGACATCACGTTCAGCGTCAGTTGCATGCGGGGACAGGTGACGCGGGCAATCGAGACCGGCTTTTCCGCCCCCTCGAACAGAATTCCATGCATGGAAATATTGATGGCCTTTCCCTGGTGCTCCGTTCCATCCTCGGCGATCCAGAAAACGGTCATGCAGCCGTCCGGCACGGCAACGTGAAACGAAAAGCGCCGATCCATTTCGATGGCGTCCCGACAGCCCGTGAGAAGCTGTTGTCGCAGCTTTTCCACGTCGCTGAGAGCACTGTTTACGTGATCGTCAAGCAGATAGGCCGACAAATCGGCCGGCAACCGCTTGCCCTTCTTGATAATCTCATCCGGCGGTGGAAATTGCGACGGGGGCAGAGGTCTGGGAGTCCTGGGCACTTCGGGTGCCTGGGGTTCTCCGATGAGATCAATCTCCGCCCCGGACTTGGCAACCTCCGTCGGCCTCTCTGACATGGCATCGGTCGGGGCAGGTAGCACCTCCGATGGCACCTGGGTATCACGATCCTCGACCACGACCGGGAGATCGGCTGCTGGAGCCACGCCAACGCCTTCCGTTATGACAGGCACCGCAGGCTTGGTTTCTACGACATCCGGCTCCGAGACGACGGGTTCCGGAGCGACGGGCTCCGAGGCGACCGGCACCGGAACGACCGGCTCTTGAGCGGGAGGCGCAATCACCCCGGTCTTTTCCCTGGGCGGTGGGGAAAGCGATCCGGAGACAGGCTTCGCGCGAACGGAAACCTTCCCGTCCCGGAAAACAGAGGAACCCGACACCGGCGACGGCCCAAGGTCCCCCCATCTCACGGTTCCCTGGGAAACCGACGGAGCGGAAATACTCTCGCCCCGCCGTGGCGGCCGAGACTGCCGCCACCAGAAATACAGGGCGATCCCGATGAGCCCAAGGGGTACCAGCACCACGATGTAGGGATTCCACTGGAAATCTTCGTCCTCAGACGATGCGGCTTCCAGGGCGGAAGCCCCGTCGGAAACACCCGTTCCGGCCGCCGGGGTCGAAAACGTTCCGGAAAGCGTGGTCGTAATGGGAGAAGACGGCTGGGAGACGGTTTCAGGAGGAGTGTCGGAAGCCGGGGATTGTGCGGGAACGGCCGTCGTCTCCGCCGTCTCCGGACGGGAAACCTCATCCCCCAGCCGAACCCCGGCCCCGGCCCCACCCACACCGGCATCGGCCAGAGCCATGTCGGCCCGAACCTCGTGATCCTCGGGCAAGGCCTCACGGATGACGGCACTGGAGCGGTGTTGCAGGGCCCGCATGGCTTGGCGCATCAGCCCGTCCGGAGCCCCGGTCTCGACATCGCCCATGGACATGTACTGGGCCCCGGCAGCCTTGGCCCAGCGACGCAGATAGGGGGAATTTCCGGAAAGATCCCAGATGATCAGCCGGTCCCCGAACAGCTCCGACAGGGCAGGCATATGAACATCGATAATCTCCAGGTTGCGTTCCTGAAAGGAGGTACCCAGCCTCCTGTACAGCTCCCCGCGCCCCATCCCGGAAGCCTTCAGCTTTCTGAACCGGGCATTGAGATCCGCATACGTCGGATCCTTCTGTACGTTGTGACTGAAGTACCGCAACTTCGGGTCCCAGATTTCCGGCTGACCATCCGTGATGACCAGAGCCAGTTTCGGGGGGGGATCGCCAACGTTCAGAAGATACCAGAACGGCATTTCCAGGTCGGTAACCTTGCCCCGGGTGGTCAGGGCATCGACGGCATGGGCCAGGGACGGCAGATCGACGTCCTTGCCGCTGTCAACCGTGAAATGCTCGTGAATCACCTCATCGAAACCGACGAGAGAAATCCTGTACGACCCGGCGAACGTCTTCAGGAACGTCAGCAGCCACGCTTTCGAGGCCTGCTTGGGATCATACTTCTTGATGGAACCGGACTGATCGAACAAGACGACGACATCCGGCGACGGACCCGCCACGCCCGGACGGATAACCGCAAGCACGGCCGCAGCAGCAAGTACGAACACGGACACTGCCTTGCGAACGATCACCACAGACCTATGCATTCTCAACGCGCGAAACGATATCGATCCAGGCCATCCAGTCATCCTTGTTGTTCTCCAGCTCCCCAAGGACGGCCACGACGTACCCGTCCCCCCGCCGGAAACAGGTGGATTGCGTGACATTGATGGTCTTCTGCGGCCGCTTGCAGAGAATCTGGCGAATACCCTCGGCCCTGAAGTCTTCGGCCTCGAACAGGACGCCGTGGAAGGAGATGTTGATCACGCGACCGAGACGTTCCGCACCGGAGGCGTCGTTCCAGCTGACTGACAGAGTCTCTGGCGGAACCGCTATACGGAATGACATCCGTCTTTCATCGTCGTCCTTCTGCTGCTCATCGGCGATCATGCGCAGACGAATCCGCGCCGCCTTCCGCACGGCCTGCTCCAGATCCTCGATAAGTTCGGAAACCTCCCGCGAGGTGGCCGGGAGCGACACCGCAGGCTGCACCGGCAATTCCGGACGTTCCACGACCGACAGCGCCCCCCCGGCGACCGGCGGGGACGGCACCTCCGGAATCTGTTCCTTCTCGGCCAGCTCCTGCTTCACCGCCTCGGCTTCAAATTCATCCCAGTCCGAGAACAGGTCTGCGAACTCCTCCGCCTTCGGCGACGGCTTCGCAGGTTCAGCCGCCGGTGAGGAAGGGGGCTGGGAAGGAGAAGGCGGCAGCGGGGCCGGCCGCGCCAGAGATGCCGGGATCGACTTCACGGCCGGCGTCACGGCGGGCGGCTCCCGCTTCTGGGGCACGGGAGCCTGAACGAGCTTACGGGATGCCGGCGTGGGTGCCGGTGTAGATGCCGGCGTGGGCATCTTCGCCCCCGCTGCGGCCTGCTCTTGTCTCACCGCCTCAGCCTCGAACTCGTCCCAGTCGGAAAACAGCTCGGCGAACTCTTCCGCCTTCGGCGATGGCTTCGCGGGTTCGACCGCCGGCGAGGGAGATGGCGTGACCATCGGAAGGGCAGGCTTTGCGGCTGGCGGCTTCGGAGCGGACTTCCCAAACAACCCCGACGCCACGCTGGAGGCAACCTGGGCCAGAGAAACCGGCGTCACCGGATTCACGGCGTGTTGTGCCTGCTTCCGGGGAGCCGCCACCGGTACCGCCTTGCCGGGAACCGCGGCCGTCTTTGCCAAAACGACAGGCTTCGCCTCGGCCTGCTCCTGCTTCACCGCTTCGGCTTCAAAATCGTCCCAGTCCGAGAACAGATCCGCGAACTCCTCCGCCTTTGGTGAGGGCTTGGCCGCTACGGGTGGCGGCGGTGGCGGTAACGGTTTTTTCGGAGCGACCACCGGCTTCGGCGCGGGCTTCGGCGTCGAAACCGGTGCGGAGGCCTTCACCGGAGGAGTCCTCGCCGGAGGAGTCTTCGCCGGAGGAGTCTTCGCCGGTGTCCCCCGGAACCACCCCGACGCCATGCCGGCGACGGCCTGGGTCAATGTGACGGGGACAACAGGGGTCGCCACCCGCGTTTCCTTCTTCGCAGCGGAAGGCGCGAGCGGCGGAACGACTTTCCGCCCCGGAACGGGCCCTGGCGACGTCCCCGAGGGAGCCCTCCGGAATACCCCCGAAGCCGTCTCCGACACGAGCTGGGTCAGCGTCACCGGTTCCAGGGTCGAAACGGGCCGCTGTTTCGGGGCAGGCTTCCACGTCGGAGACACCTGACGTGCGGCGACGGCCGCGACGGGAAGCGCTGCCAACCCCTTCGCCGGCTTCGCGCCACCGGCCCGACTGTTCCGAAGCACGGCGGCAGCCCCAAGCAAGCCGGCCGCAACCGCAAACATTCCCCAGGGACCCAGACCCGACACCAGCCCTCCGCCAAGCAGCTTGCCGGCTCCGGTCGTGACCGGCCCCGCCCCCCCCCCCAGGGAAGCCGCCCCCGACCCAGCCCCGCCGAAATGCCCAACCGTCCCGGTATTGACGGCAAGCTTCGCCAATGAACCCGGTGCCCCGACCATCATACCTCCGGCGGCAGCTG
>JBKACM010000361.1:0-2121 GCA_046269335.1 Alphaproteobacteria bacterium
AATCACCCTGATTGCGCGTCATTGGGAGGGAGAGGTGGAGGGGTTGCGGACCATCACCTGCAATCCTTTCTGTTGGGCCGTCAGCATCAGCGTCACCGCATGCTGGTCGGCCACCAGCACGTCCTTGGCGAAGGCCGGGAACTGGGCCAGATAGGTGGCGCCCACCAGCCAGAACCAGGAAATCCCCAGCACCGAGAGGAAGATGTCGCGCCGGCCCCGGATCAGGCCCAGCACGCGGATGGTCTCGCGCAGCACGTTGGGGCGGATGACGACATCCGGATTGCCGGCATGGGCCGGGGGCAGGAATCGGCTGGCGCCATAGCCGGCCGCCGCCAGCAGGACCATCAGCGCCGACACCATGGCGGGCCCCCCCTCGGTCAGCACCAGCACACCCCCGGCGATGGTGCCGAGCAGAATGGCGAGGAATGTCCCCCCTTCGATCAGGGCGTTGCCGCCGATCAGTTCGCCCCTCTCCAGAAGCTCGGGCAGGATCGCGTACTTGATGGGGCCGAAGAAGGTGGCCTGAAGCCCGAACAGGAACAGGACCACCAGCATGCCGGTGACGCTGGCGCTCATCAGCGACCAGGCCCCGAGGAAGGCGAGGGCCACCTCGGCCAGCTTCACCCGCCGCACCAGCCCGCTTTTCTCGAGGCGGTCGGAGAGCTGGCCGGCCGTCGCCGAGAACAGGAAGAACGGCAGGATGAACAGCCCGGCGGCTGCGGTCACCAGGACCTGCGGCGGCATCCCCGCGTGGTCGCCCAGGCGATAGATGATCAGGATCACCAGCGCGTTCTTGAAAAGGTTGTCGTTGGCGGCTCCCAGGAACTGCGCCACGAACAGCGGCAGAAACCGGCGGCTGGCCAGCAGTTGGAAGGTGCCGTCATGCATGGTGGATGTCCTTGTTATCGACGGCTTCGCGCGGTCTCGGACCCCAACGCCCATGCGAGGAACGCGAGCCTTCCGGCACGGTAACTTGATGCGTGCATTTGCGTCAACGCTCATCGTTTTCAGATGGGAGTTGTGTTATATGGTCTCCGCAAAGATTGAAGTTGGCCCTTCATCGGGAATGATCGGTGGATGGTCAGTGAGCGGACAGGGGTTTCATCGGCATGTGGGCACGACGACTGTTGGCCGTAGCGGCAATCGCGGCCGGGAGCTATGGACTCGTCGTGGGCACGATGTTCAGCCAACAGCGCTCGATGTTTTATTTCCCGACGGGCGATATCCCGACACCCGGCGCGGCTGGCGTCCCGGAAATGACCGAGGTTCGCCTCGCCACGACCGATGGGCTGGTTCTGCGGGCATGGTGGCGGCCACCGGGAATGGGGCAGCCAACTCTGGTCCATTTTCACGGCAATGCCGGCAACATCGGGCACCGGGCCAGACGCATGCGGCCATTCCTGGATCTTGGGCTTGGCGTTCTCCAGGTCGAGTATCGGGGTTATGGCGGCAATCCCGGCATGCCCACCGAGGCCGGCCTATATGCCGACGGACGAGCCGCGCTGGCATTCCTCGCCGACGCCGGCATTCCCCCGGAAACCTGGGTGATCCATGGGGAGTCTCTCGGCACCGGCGTGGCGGTGCTGTTGGCCTTCGAGCAGGCGACAGCAACGCCGTCCCGACCGGTACGCGCAGTCATTCTGGAGGCCCCCTTCGACTCTCTCGTGAAAGTCGCCGAAGCCAAGTTCCCCTGGCTACCGGTCAATTGGCTGCTGAAGGACCGGTATGAGTCGGTGGAGCGCATTGGCGCCATTCGCACCCCGCTCCTGATCGTCCAGGGTGATGCGGACGACGTCATTCCAATTACCCATGGACGTCGCCTGTTCGAGGCTGCCGCCGAGCCGAAGCGAGCCGTGTGGTTGGTCGGTGCCGGTCACAATGACGTATTCGAGAGTGGCGGGGCGGAGGCGGTTCTTTCCTTCCTTCGGAGTTCATGACACACGTCAGCCGTCATGCATGGTGGATATCCCCATGGTCGTCATGGCCGGACCCGAGAATAGCCGATATGCGGGCCTGCGTCAGTCCCCCTCCCACATCCTGTGGAGGGTCGACACGCTTGTGTGGAAATTCCCGACCAGAAGGGATATTTTCCCCGGTGTCGGTCTTGGACGGGGATCTCAG
>JBKACM010000362.1:0-2111 GCA_046269335.1 Alphaproteobacteria bacterium
CGGCCGGGTCAACCCGGTCGGAAACCGCTCTAGAACCGCTGGGATCGTCGGATTGGTATGAAGCCAATCCCGTTGGCACAAGGCATCCGCGTGGACTATGGTGCGGAACCATGATGAACCTGCCCAAAGTCCTGAATCGCGGCCATATCGCATTCCTCCACGACATTGTCATGGCGGGGGTGTCGTTCGTGCTCTCCCTCTATCTCCGTCTTGGCAACGATGTCCTTCCTACTCTGAACGACGGTCGCCTGGTCGGAGGCGGCATGGCCCTGTTTACCGTTGTTGCCGCCACGGTGTTCTGGACCCAGGGAATGTACCGGGGGGTATGGCGCTATGCCTCCATGAACGATCTTCTGACCATTACCCGCGCGGTGACTCTGACCATCCTGATTTTTCTGCCGTTGATGTTCTTCCTGACCCGACTTGAGTCCCTGCCACGGTCAGTCGCCCTCATCAACTGGTTCGTGCTGATGGTGTTGCTGGGCGGGCCCCGCTTCGTTTATCGGCTGCTCAAGGACCGGCGGTTCGATTTCACCCTGGAGAGGGAAGACCATCCGCGCATTCCGGTACTGCTGGCCGGAGCCGACGACGGCGCGGCACTGTTCATCCGCGCGGTCCAGCACAATCCCGCCGCCGAATACCGCGTGGTTGGCATCCTGGCCGAGGGGGGCGGGCGGGTCGGACGGGAAATCCACGGGGTACCGGTCCTGGGCACCTTTGCCGAGTTGGCAACGGTGGCGGAAGCTCTGACCCGTCAGGGCGAACGACCCCGACGGGTCATCCTGACCCGGAGTGATACCGACGGGGCCCTGGTGCGCGCTCTGCTCGACGACGCCCAGTCCCTGGGCATAACCCTGGCTCGCTTGCCCCATCTCACCGAATTCAAAAGCGGGGTTGCCGACAGGCTGGAGGTTCGGCCGGTAGCCATCGAGGATCTGCTGGGCAGGCCGCAGGCGGTGCTGGACCGGGCCGGCATGAAGGCCCTGATCGAGGGCCGCCGGGTCCTGGTCACCGGGGCCGGCGGTACCATCGGTGGCGAGCTGGTGCGCCAGATTTCCGATTTCGGCCCGGCTCACCTGGGGTTGTTCGACAACGCCGAGTTCAATCTCTATACCATCGACATGGAACTGTCCCTGCGTCATCCCACCCTGCCCCGTTCCGCCATCATCGGTGACGTGCGCGACGCCAGCCGGGTCCTCCAGGTGATGACGGACCTGCGGCCGGAACTGGTATTTCATGCCGCCGCTCTCAAGCACGTGCCGATGGTGGAGGCCAACCCGCGGGAAGGGATCCTCTCCAACGCCCTGGGCACCCGGGTGGTGGCCGACGCCTGCCGCGATGCCGGCGTTCTGGCCATGGTGCTGATTTCCACCGACAAGGCGGTGAATCCCACCAGCATCATGGGCGCGGCCAAGCGCATCGCCGAGAAATACTGTCAGTCCCTGGACGGCCTTGGGGGCGACACCCGCTTTATTACCGTCCGTTTTGGCAACGTCCTGGGCTCCACCGGCTCGGTGGTGCCGCTGTTTCAGAAGCAGCTTGCCGCCGGGGGTCCCCTGACCGTGACCCATCCCGACATCAAGCGCTATTTCATGACCGTGCGCGAGGCGGTGGAACTGGTGCTGGAGGCCTCGGCCCTGGGCACGGCGGACCAGCGTTACCGGGGCCGTATCTTCGTGCTCGACATGGGCGAACCGGTTTTGATCGCCGACCTGGCCCGCCAGATGATCCGCCTTGCCGGCCTGCGCCCCGAAGTGGATGTCAAGATCGTGTTCACCGGCCTGCGTCCCGGCGAGAAGCTGTTCGAAGAGATTTTTCACGGTGCCGAACCCCCGGTACCCACCGAACGGTCCGGTATCCTTCTGGCCTCTGCCCGCGCCACCGAACTTGAGCCTCTGACGAAAGCCCTGGAGGCCTGTGCCGAGGCCTGCCATGATCACGACCTGTCGCGTCTCATGGCGCTGCTCCGGGAACTGGTGCCGGAATATGTCATACCCGTGAGCCGATGAGATGACTCATCGGCTCACGGGTGAAGCCCGCGCGGCGCTTGAGCGTACCGTCTGTGCATATTTTGACCATGGGTCAAAATATCTGCACGGCGGTATCAATCC
>JBKACM010000363.1:0-2091 GCA_046269335.1 Alphaproteobacteria bacterium
CAAGCAGCGTCCGTTTGAGCATTTGAACAGTGCGTTTCATCTGGCGGATCTGCCAGGGATGTATGCCCTGACCACGCAGACCCCTGAGGAGAGCGTCAGTCGTGATTTCATTCACGCAGACAAGGCGGACATTTGGATCAACGTTCTGGACCCACGGCCCATAGCCGGGGCCGGGGCCGGGGCCGGGGCCAGACCACACCCCGTCGCCGGGCCCGTACCCGTAAGGCGGCAACCAGCCTGGAGGCACCTGCGACGGCACCACGGCGTCGGTCACCGGAGCATCCTGTGCCGAGACTGCCTGGACCCCGCCCGACAAACCACCGGCGGCTGCCCCCCCTTCCGGAGACGAACCTTGCGACTCCGGCGGAGCCACCGACGCCTCCGGACTCCCGGCCCAGCCGGAAAAGGGGCCCCAGGGGAAACCGGGGTGCCAGCCGGCATGACGGCCATGGCGCGGCATCAGAACCGTCGAGTGATACTCTCCCGGCGGTGGCGGAGGTACCTCGACCACATCGGGGGCGGCTTTGCTCCCCCCCCCCCTCTTCCGCCGAAGCGGACCCGCCCGCCAGAGTGCAAGGCGCGAGCAGAATGGAAAGAGCGATAACGAGACGCTTCATGGGGTGTCCTCGTTTGCTTTGGACGACGTCCGCGCCGATTTCAGGCGGATGCCGCGGCGTTGACGACGCCCGGCGCTCCCCGGCGCGGCCGCCGACTCCGGTGATCCCGGCTTCGATACCGAGCCTGGCTTCTCGGGCGGCGCAGCCGCCGAAACGGGGCGCTTCGTTGCGGCGGCCGCCTTGGCGGCAAGGATGCCCTTCTTGGAAGCCGGGGCAGCTGCCCCCTTGACCGCTGGCTGTGCCTTGGACGGAAGAGCCTTCGCCGGCTTGCGAACCGGCTTCGGAGCTGCAACCGGTGGGGTCTCAGAGGCCGCCCCGGAGTCTCCGGACACGGCCACGGGACCCAGCGCGGGAGATTCGACGGAGACCACGGCTGCCTTCTCCAAGGCGACCGCCGCACCCGCAGGCGGTGGCGATGCAGGGGCCCTATCTGTCCCACCAGCTTCCTTCCCGCCACGCTTTGCAGCCGGTGCCTTCGTCTCCGCCTGGACTACCGGCACTGCGGGCGCGACAGGAGACTCGGTAGCCTGGGCCACCGGTGCAGCGGGTGCTACGGGCGGTGCTACGGGTGCTACGGGAGGCGCAGCGGGAACCACAGGTGGCACCTTCTTTCGCGTCAAAAGCTTCGCCGCCAGCGTCTTCACCCCCAGACCGGCAAAGTACAGCAGTGCCTTGATAATGCTGAAACCCATACTGACGACAGCACCGACCCTGGCGAATACCCCCGGACCACTCTCCTGCCTTCCGATCGACTCTCCTCCGGACACCGGTGCGGACACCGGTGCGGACCCCGATTCCTGACCACCACCGGCCACCCCCGCAGAATGGTGGGGAGGCAGGAAGCTGGCGCTGGCGCTGACACAGCCCAGAGGAATGATCACCAGGGTCAGCAGGGTCGATACCAGACCACCAAACATCAGGGAAATGGCCATGCCCTGGAATATGGGATCACTCAGGATCACGCTCGACCCGAGCAACAGGGCGAAAGCGGTAATGAGAATCGGACGGGTTCGAGTCCGGCAGGCCTGGATCACCGCCTCTTCCACCGTCTCGCCCTGGTCAACCGCCTGCTTGGAGAAGTCCACCAGCAGGATGGA
Source organism: Alphaproteobacteria bacterium (assembly GCA_046269335.1). GTDB lineage: Bacteria > Pseudomonadota > Alphaproteobacteria > Rhodospirillales > Rhodospirillaceae > JADFXL01. The sequence goes on from JBKACM010000363.1 coordinate 1,715, forward strand.
ATTGCGGACGATGATGCCGGCCAGGGCGATGAAGCCGATCATCGAGGTGGCGGTGAATTCCGCCCCGAACGCCCAGTGCCCAGGGATGATGCCCATCAGGGTCAACGGGATCGGTGCCATGATGATGGCGGGGAGCATGAAATTACCGAACTCCCACACCACCAGCATATAGATCAGGACCATGGCCGCGGCAAAAGCGATCCCCATGTCGCGGAAGGTCTCGTCCCCTTGTTTTTGCCCCTTACTTCATTGATTAGTAGTTCTGTATTCATTGTCTTGTTCGTACCAACTAACACAGTAACTCCAAACTTATCACCCAACAATAACCACAACAAATACAAAAACAACAACAACAACTATAACATCAACGATCAACG
>JBKACM010000364.1:0-2082 GCA_046269335.1 Alphaproteobacteria bacterium
AACGATCGCGCGGGCGCTCAATGCGCCATTCCCAGACCGTGATGAGTCAAGCTCATCTCGGTCTGGTATCATACCGACCAGCCGCCTCTTCCAGGGCCAGTTGTGCCTCCAGCCATGCGGCTTCGGCCTCGGCCAGAGCCTTGGTGACGGTGCCAAGCTCGACCCGCAGCGCCGTCAGCCGGTCGGGTGGGCCGTCGTACAGGGCGGGGTCGGCAAGTCTGGCTTCCAGTTCGGCCCGGCTGCGTTCCAGACTCCCTACCTTCCGTTCCGCCTGTTCCACCATCCGGCGCAGGGGAGCCAGGCGGGATCTGGCCTCGGCGTCGGCGCGGCGGGCCTCCTTGCGACGACTCCGATCCGCAGCACTTCCGTCGCCTCCGGCGGCCCGCATTTCCCGGCGTTGATCCCGGGCGCGGTCCAGCAGCAGCCGGCGGTAGTCGTCAAGATCGCCGTCGAAGTCCTGACAGCCTCCGTCCGCCACCAGCCACAGACGATCGGCCACCAGTTCCACCAGATGGGGATCATGGGTAATGAGAATCACCGCGCCCTGGTAGGCGTTGAGGGCCGTCACCAGGGATTCGCGGGTATCGATGTCCAGGTGGTTGGTGGGCTCGTCCAGGATCATCATATGCGGACTGTCGCGGGTCATCAGCGCGAACAAGAGGCGCGCCTTCTCGCCGCCGGACAGCTCGGAGACCCGCACGTTGACATGGGCCTGGGTGAAGCCGAAGCGTCCCAGATGAGCCCGTACCCTGGATTCCTGGGTGTCGGGCAGCACTCGGGCCATGTGCTGATAGGGCGTCTCGCCCAGATTCAGCTCTTCTACCTGATGCTGGGCAAAATAACCGACGGTGAGCTTACCGGCCCGTTGCAGGCGTCCCGACAGGGGCGACAGGCGGCCGGCCAGTACTTTGGCCAGGGTCGATTTGCCGTTGCCATTGGCTCCCAGCAAAGCAATGCGGTCATCCATGTCGATGCGCAGGGACAGGTTTTTCAACACCGCGTTTCCGTCATAGCCGGCGCTGGCGTTCTCCAGCACCAGAAGCGGCGGCGGCATCGGAGTCGGGTCGGGAAAATCGAAGGTAATGGCTCTCTCCTCCACCACCGAAACCACCGGCTCCATGCGCTCCAGCCTTTTTATGCGGCTCTGGGCCTGGCGGGCCTTGGTGGCCTTGGCGCGAAAGCGGTCGATGAAGGCCTGGATGGCCTGCCGCTGCTCGGTCTGCTTCGCGGCGGCCTTTGCCTGAAGGGTGATCCTCTCGCGTCGGGTCCGCTCGAACCGGTCATAGTTGCCGGCGTAGGCCACCAGTTTGCCGCCATCGATATGCACGACGCGATCCACCACCGAGTTCAACAGATCCCGATCGTGACTGATGACGATCAGGGTGCCGGGGTAGGTGGCGAGATAACTCTCCAGCCACATCGTGGCTTCCAGGTCCAGGTGGTTGCTGGGCTCGTCCAAAAGGAGAAGATCCGGGCGGGCGAACAGGGCCCCGGCCAGGGCCACCCGCATGCGCCAGCCGCCGGAAAACGCCCGGATCGGCTCCGCCTGTGCCGCCGTGGAAAAACCCAGTCCGGAAAGAATCGAGGCGGCGCGGGAAGGGGCGCTGTGGGCATCGATGGCCGAAAGCCGTTCGTGGATTTCGGCGATACGGTGGCCATCGGCGCAGGAGGCCTCCTCGGCCAGCAGAACGGCCCGTTCGACGTCGGCGGCCAGGACACAGTCCAGCAGGGAGTCGTTGCTGTCGGCCAGTTCCTGGGCCACCCGGCCGACACGAATTCGTGGCCGCACCGACAGCGAACCTCCGTCGGGATGGGCCTCGTCCAGAATCAGTCGCAGCAGCGTCGACTTGCCGGCTCCGTTGCGTCCCACCAGTCCGACCCGCTGTCCGGGGGCGACGTGGAGCGATGCGCGATCCAGCAGAGTCCGCCCGGCGATACGGTAGGTCAGGTCCTCGATACGGAGCATGGGGGGGGCACGTCGAAGGTTTCTCGTGGGCGGGGATCATGCTACCCTCCGGCCCGCTTGGCAATGTCGCAGATAACGGGGGTCGCATGTATCGGGGTATGTTGTACCGGCGGGCC
>JBKACM010000365.1:0-2078 GCA_046269335.1 Alphaproteobacteria bacterium
GCCATCCAGTTGGGTCGTGGTCAAAACGGCAATCCGCGTCGTGGTCAGCACGCTAAGCTGGTTGGTATTCAAAGCGCCGAACTGCGAGGAGCTCAAACCGCCAAGCTGGGTCGTGGTCAGGGTGCTCACCCCGGTGGTGGCCAGTCCGTCCACCTGGGTCAGGGTCAACCGCCCCATCTGGCTCGACGACAATCCGGTCACCTGGGTCGTGGTCAGGACGCTCACCTGGGTCGATGTGAGGCCGGGAAGTTGCGTGGAGGAGAGCGTCGCCACGTTCGTGGTGGACAACGAGCGAATCTGCGTCGTGGTCAGGTAGCCGAGATCCGTTGCCGAGAAGGTTGCCAAGGCGGTCGTGGTCAGGCTGGCAATCTGGGTCGTGGACAACATTTGCATCAGGGTCGATGTGGCCATCGTGATCAAGCTCCTCTTGAGAACATCCCGCGCGGCAGACGAATTTCCGTGTGAGCGCCATGCCGCGATCTGGCCCAACGGAAGAATCGGATTATGGGTGACCAAAAAAATATGAATGATTCAGAATGCACGGCATTGTGATACCCGATCCTATAACACATTTTTGACATCGGGTCAAACGAAATCGACACCGAAGCCTTCGCATGCGTCATGAATCCGGCATCCAACCCGGGTCCGTCGCTTCTTGCCCTGCCTGGCCTCACGCCCGTCGAACTAAAGCGAAAAGAGGCCACATCCGCCTTATCGGCTCCTTTCCAAACGCCTTGAACCTTTTTTCGCGGTTTGGGCCCGGTGCGGACATTTTTAACTCACTTTAAAATTCATGCAAGAAAAATACCGCTTCCGCATGATCGGCACCATGCCGGGGAACCAGGACTCCCGGCAGCGGCCATGTGACACGAATTGCCCCAAACCAGCAAAAATTGCCCATGCCTAACGCTCCTTGAGGCTCTCGTCCATGACGCTCGTCAACGTGTAGAGAAAATAGCTGATCAGCCGGCGGGAGCCCACCTTGATGTCTGCGGTCAGGGTCATGCCGCGAATCAACCTCGCCCCCTCGGGCAGATGCTCCAGATCGGTCTTGGTCAGCCTGACCCGTCCGATATGAAACGCGCCCGCATTGTGGTTGCCGATCTCCCGGGTATCGTTGAACCCCTGGAAGGACTCCTGGCTGACGAACTGCAACCGCCCCTCCAGCACCCCGTGCCGCTGATAGGGAAAAGCGCTCACCTTGATGACCACCCGGTCGTCGGTCTGCACATACCCCACATCCCCGGAGCCGAGCATGATCTCGGCGATCAGTTCGGCATTGGCCGGAACGATGGTGATCAACAGCTCCGCCGGATTGAGCACCGAACCGGTGGCCCGCTTGGCCACATCAAGCACCTCACCGTCCACCGGTGAGGTCATGATCTCCATGTCGCTCATCCGCCTGGCCTTGATCACCTGCTCGTGCAACTTGGCCGCCTCGGTGCGGGCCAGGATCAACTGGTCCATAAGCTGCCGCGACCAGTCATCCACGAAGGTCTGGCGCTCCGCCCGCTTGGACTCCAGATTGTGCCGCAACTCCTCCAGACGGTTGCCGGCCTCCTGATGGGACTGCTCGGTGCGCACCCGCGCCATCTTGGAGTCCTGGTACTGCAACTGGCTGCCGGTGCCGCTCTTTTGCAGGGTGTCGCGCATCCCCTCCACCTCCCGGGTGATCTTCAACAGCGTGGCCAGGGAGACGCGATCATCCTCGGTCGAGCGGATGTGGGCCTGAATCCGCTGCAACTCCTCGTCGAACATCAAAAGCCGCGAACGGTACTCGGCCTGACGCCGCGTCAGCAACGCGGACTGCAACCGCTCGGCCACGTTGGGCTGACCGCCGATCTCGAAGGGGGTGTTGTTGATCTCGTGTTCCAGCCGCCGGATCTGCACCTGCACGGCCTGCTGCTGGGCCAGAAGCGATGCCAGGTCGGCATGGGCAAAGGTTGCGTCGAAGGTGGCCAGGATCTGTCCCCGGGTCACCTTGTCCCCTGCCCTGACCTTCAGTTCGCGCAGGATGGCGCGATCCATGGGCTGGATCTGCAAGGGCGGGGTGTCGGTGGTCAGACGGCCACTGGCCA
>JBKACM010000366.1:0-2069 GCA_046269335.1 Alphaproteobacteria bacterium
GAACTCGCTGCCCAGGCCCGGATTGCTGCTGGCAGCGATGGAGCCTCCCATCAGGTCCACGAGTTGCTTGCAGATGGTCAAGCCAAGGCCGGTGCCGCCGTATTTCCGGGTCGTGGAACTGTCGGCCTGGGTGAAGGGCTGAAACAACTGCGCCATCTGCTCCGGCGTCATGCCGATGCCGGTATCCCGCACCGAGAAGCGCAACGCCACGCGATCCGGGGCGATGGGAGAGGTATCGACGGACACGGTCACCGTTCCCCTGTCGGTGAACTTGACGGCATTGTTGACGATGTTGAGGAGAATCTGCCCCAGGCGGGTCGGGTCCCCGATCAGAACGCCGGGGGTGTCCGATGGTGTGTTCCGGATTACCCCGACCCCCTTCTTTTGCGCGGTATCGCCGACGACGTCCATCACCCGGTCGATAACGTCGTCAAGACGAAAGGCGATCGACTCGATCTCGACCCTGCCGGCTTCGATCTTGGAGAAGTCGAGAATGTCATTGAGGATCACCAGCAGGGAACTGGCGGCGTTTTCCGCCTTCTGGAGGTAGCGCCGCTGCGTCTCGTCCAGCGATGTCTTCCGGAGGAAGGTATGCATGCCGAGAACGGCATTCATGGGGGTGCGGATTTCATGGCTCATGGTCGCCATGAACTCGGATTTGCAGCGGCTGGCCCGACCGGCCACTTCCAGGGCGGTTTGAAGCTCGGCGGTGCGTTCCAGGACCCGGCGGTCAAGGGTATCGATGGAGTGTCTGAGTGCGGCAATGGCCTCGTTGTGACGGGTGATGTCCCGTGCTTCGATCATGAATTCGTGGGAGGCGGGTCCGCCGATGCCGACGACGGCCATCTCTACATCGCAGAAGGACTGATCCTGCCGCTTCAGCCGGATGTGAATTTTCTCGCCCGTGGCAATCAGATCGTCGATCCAGTTGTCGACAAGGTCGTGATAATCCGGGTGCAGGTAATCGATAAGCTTTTTGCCGATAACCTGAGATGGGTCCGTAGCCAGAAGAACCCCAAGGCCGGCATCGTTGATGAACGTGACGATATTGTCCTGGCATAGAATGACCAGGTTCATCGAACTGTGAATCATCCGCCGGTAACGGTTCTCGCTTTCCCGGATGGCGCTGGCCGTCCGTATTTCGTCCGTGATGTCGTGGGCGAGGATCATCACCCGATCTTCCGTCGGGGACCGCGTTTGCTCGGCTCGCGCGGCGCGAAGCTGAACCTGTATCTTCCGACCATCCCGGGCGATGAGAACCGTCGGAATCGGGTCCGGCTCGGCCAGCAACAACTCGTACAGTTCCGTCCAGGCATAATCCGGGTGGACAAAGAGGGCAAAAGACTCCCCAAGCAGTGCCACGGAAGCTTCGTACCCCAGCAGGGTGGCTCCGGTGGGATTGATGTAGTCGATCCGGTCATTGCGGGTGATGCAAACCAGTTCTCCGCTGGTCTCGGCCAGGGTTGTGGCGAAATCCATGGAAAAGGCGGCGGATGCCGTTGGCTCCGGGTGCTTCCCATCATTTTGGTCGTCGTTTCCGACGCTTTCCGTATTCTCACGCACTGGCCTGTCCACTCCCTCTACGCCGTCAACAGATATATACACTTTCAGCCATCCCTCGGAGTAGCGCGGGTTTACAGCCAGCGAAAAAACTGGTGAATCAGGCCGAAAACTGGTGAATCAGACCGGCATAAGTTATATTTTCGTTTAATACTCTTCCAAGGGAGTCATTTATGGCCACGGCGGTTTTGCGCACGCTTGGCGGCTCGGTGGTGATGACCATCCCGAAGTCGATCCTTGAACAGGCCCGTCTGCGTTCTGGCACGGGTACGGGCCGTGCTGGATTGATGGCATCAGGGCAATCGGGTGAAAATAGGTATAGGACGTCAAGTCGGGGTAAAACATGAACAAATGGCGCATTGAGCGCCCGTGCACCCGTGTGCGCGCAAGCCAAGGGCGCGGACGCGCCCGCCCGGCAACTGAGGGGACAGGAATCGGCATAGGGGGCGGACGTGATGTCCGCTCCCCTGCCACACCACCCGGCATGCGGGTCCGCACCGGGCGGTTCG
>JBKACM010000367.1:0-2067 GCA_046269335.1 Alphaproteobacteria bacterium
AGGGAAACCGACGATCACCTTCCAGCACTATGGCACGGACGGCAAGATTTATCACGAAGAGAAATTCACAGCCGAGTGATCTCATCGTGGACGCGATTACCCGTTTCATCGGAGATCTGGGGGGAGCTTCGTGAGTGAGGCAGGGTAGAGCGTGACGAACTCTTGCAGACCGTCGAGGAGCCGATAGTAAAGGAAGGGTCGTCGACGACGGAAGCGGCTGGTCCAGGCGAACAGTCGTTTCGTCAGGTCGCGGCTGCGTAGCAAAATCCACGTCAGAAAGCCCATCGCCCACATCGCCAAGAGGGCCAAGCGTTGCATCGCCTCATAGCGACGCACCCGAAATCGTTCCAGTCCGACACGTCCTTTGAGGAACTGGGCCGCCTCTTCACAGGCCCAGCGTTGCCGGTAGTACCGCAGGATCAAACGAGCCTGATCCGGCGTCTCGACCACCTGAGTCGTCAACAGAATCAGCGGCTTTTCCTCGCCCGCACGCCAGGAAGCCACGACATACAGAGGCCGGCGAGGATGATCGGGGAGAAAAACCTGGCTGAAGACGACCCGCTGGCCGTGGACCTCGCAGGAACCGCGTTGATACAGGTGCTCGACGAAGTCGCGCAGGATCATGGGGGTTCCCGTGGGGGTGACGACGGTGCGATCCCCGCGTTGCCGCACCACGAAGTGGGCCGCCAGAGAAAACCACATTTCATAGGCTTCCAAGCGGTCCAAGCCGGCATCGGCGACCCACACCCCGCGGCCCTGCAGATCCTGGTGGACCGCCGTGACGACCCGCTCGATCTGGAGATTCTCACTGCCGACGGTCGGATCCTCGATCCCATAGACCTCCAACGCCAGAGGCAGAATACGTTTGTCTTTCAGATACGCGTAGGCCTCAATGCACCAGTAACCCATCACGAGCTTGTCTTCGCTGCCATCGCGCACCAAGTCCACATACCGCATCTTCTTGGCGCGAGGCTTGGCCAAGTCCGTCAGATCCAGGATCAAGGCGGTGTCCGGCTCGACGTAGGGCAAGGCGGCTCGACGATAGCTTCTCACCGCCGCCGTCAGATCGGCCTCGGGACTGACCAGATGATGCAAGAGTCTTTTGACCCGGTAGAACCGATCCGAGCAATCGTCACGCACCCAGCGGCACCATTCCATCGCCACCAGGGACCCGGAGAATAGAATGCCTCGAATCACTTGCTGGAGGAAGCGCTGACGCGGCTTGTCCACCTCTTCGAGCATGGGAGCGAGGAATTCACCCAACAGCAAACGGGTCTTGTGAATCAGCAAATCCTTTCGTATCATTTTTACACCTCCTTGTTCTTGTGTTGCCGTTTCATCACAAGAAACCATTCTACAAGCACAAGGAGGTCTCTTTCTTCTCCCTCCTTTCAAAACGGGTAATCGCGTCCGCAATCGCCGTTGACTTCGCAGGGACAATTCTGTATCATAGGGTAGCATGGCAAATAGGTATGAACCGGTTTTCGTGGCTCGCCATGCTGATCCCGCAGGTGCTGAGTATGTGTCTTGTCTTGCCTGTGCATCGGATGTCCGAAGCTGCGGGTCTGTGGAGCCACCGGATCGCAAGAATGCAGTCGGAGAGGCTTGATGAAGTCGTGCGGCCGCACCGTGAAGAAACATCTGCTCGTAATCCTGTTCTCCTGTCTCGCCCTGCTGCCCCAGTCGGTTTTGCCGGCGCAGGAACTGGTCATCACCGAGTTTATGGCCGCGAACCATCTCGGCCTGAAGGACCAGGACGGCGATTTCGGCGACTGGATCGAGATCTACAATCTAGGTAACGATCCGATCTCACTCGGTGGCTGGTACCTCACCAACAGTGAGAAAGACCTGACGCAATGGGCGTTCCCCGACGTTGTCATCGACGGGCAAAGCTTCCTTCGTGTTTTCGCTTCAGGGAAGGACCGCACCGATCCCGGGCAGGAGTTGCATACGAGCTTCAAGCTGGATCGCGACGGAGAGTACCTGGCTCTCGTGCGCCCCGACGGCATGACGGTGGCCACGGAGTTCACCCCCGAGTATCCCCGGCAGGTCGGGGACGTCTCGTAC
>JBKACM010000368.1:0-2064 GCA_046269335.1 Alphaproteobacteria bacterium
GCCCCGATCGCCTCCACGGCATTCTTGACGACATTAGTCAGAACCTGACCAATTTGTCTGGCATCGCATCGTTGCGTCACCGGAACATCCGGGACATCCAGGGAGAATTCAATGGAAGAATAGGCCGTCCGTTGCAGGACGACCGCCCGGTTGGCCAGATCGCGCAAATCCTCCTCCGCCAGTACCGGAGCCGGCATGCGGGCGAACTCGGAAAACTCGTCCACCATGCGGCGGATGTCTTCCACCTGCCGGACGATGGTGTCGGTACATCCGATGAATGTTTCCGGATCGGTTTGAACTTCCTTGAGGTACTTGCGTTTCAGCCGTTCCGCGGAAAGCTGGATCGGCGTCAGAGGGTTGCGGATCTCGTGGGCGATCCGACGCGCGACGTCGGCCCAGGCCGCCGTCCGCTGAGCCGCCTGCAAGGCGGTGATGTCGTCGAAGGTGACCACGAACCCAAGTATTTCCGTATCAAGCCGCTCGGCCCCGAGACGTACCAGCAGGATACGCGGTCGCGTCGTGCCGACGATGTGGATCTCCTTCTCCACCAGACGATCCGGGCGAGCCCTCACCACCGCCAACATCTCCGACAGGTCAGGAAGTATCTCCATCGCCGGGCTGCCAACCCGCTCGTTCAGGTCGCACTCCAGCAGCAGGGAGGCGGAAGGGTTGGGCAGGTGGATGTTGCCTTCCCGGTCCAGCCCGATGACGCCGGCCGAAACACCGGCCAAAACGGTTTCGGTGAAGCGACGACGCTCGTCCAGTTCCCGGTTGGCCGTCACCAGTTCGTTCTGCTGCGCCGCAATCTGACTCATCATACGATTGAAGGAACGGGTCAGCAAGGCGAACTCGTCGTTGGTCGGGCGCTCGCGGACCTGGGTGGTCAGATCACCGGCCCGAACCCTCTCGGCAGCCTCGATCAACGCCATCAGGGGCTTGGCCAATCGGCCGGCCATGTGCAGTCCCAGCCATACCGCCGCCTGGAGCAGCAGCAGGGAAACCACGATGAAAATCAGCGAAAAAGTGATTTGAATCTTTGATTTGCGCCCCTCCATCAACTGGTATTGCTGGACGGCGGTTTGCGTCCTCTGGGTACGCCCCACGACCCTGGCATCCACGAAGCGGCCCGCATACAGGTACAAGGACTCGGTCTCGTCCAGCTTGACCAGGGCCCGGACCCGGTCGTCGGCGTCTCCGGTCGTCACCGTCACCTTGCCGGAATTGGCCTGCTCGATGGCCCAGAACGGAACCTGCTCGAAATTGAGAGAAAACGTGTACCCCGTGCGCGCCACCACCCGGCCACTGCCGTTGAAGATCACCGCCTCGGTCAACCCACGCAGCGGGGCCAGGCTGTCCAACAGGCTGGCGAGAGAACCACGGTTGTGAAGGGTTCTGTCATACGCGCTGGCAAGATCACGTCCCATCGCCTTGACGTCGTTGGCAATTGCCTCCTTGTGCTCTTCGAGATACGCCTGGGCGACGGCAACGGACTCCTCAAGAGCGGTGCGAACCCGGGCACTGAACCACGCCTCCAGACCGATATTGAAGAAAAGAATGGAGAACATAGCGACCAGGATCGCCGGGGCCACCGCCACGCCGCCGAACAGCAGAACGAAGCGCACATGCAGTCTGGACCCTTCTCCACCCCGCCGTCGGTCGATCCACAACAGGGTGATGCGTCGTGCCACGATCACCGACAACGACAGCAATATCACCAGATCCAGATTGAGCAGCAGCAGAACCGTGACCGGAGAAGGACCGGCCGGACCCGAGTGGGTCAACACCAGCACCGTAATTCCGCCGGCCACCAGGGCCATGACGGTAAGCGCCATGGCAAGGCGCCGTGCCAGACGGACCTTGCGCGCCCACTTGCGAAAATCGTCCCTGGCCCTTTGCAGGGGGGTCAGAGTGACGACCGGTTCCAGTGCGGAGACATCGCTCACAGTCTAATCCTGTTTCCCTATACGACCCGCGTACCGTCGGTATTATACCAGACCGAGATGAGCTTGACTCATCGCGGTCTGGGACTGGCGCATTGAGCGCCCGCGCGATCGTTCGCGCGCA
>JBKACM010000369.1:0-2059 GCA_046269335.1 Alphaproteobacteria bacterium
CAACCAAACGTGAGTCTGGTGATCAGGGGCCGCACGAGCCGTCAGCGACGGCTGCCCCCACTTTCCGAGATGTTACCTGGATTGCTTCGTCGCGTCGCTCCTCGCAATGACGACGGTGACGGGAGAATTAAGCAGCCCTGTGTGGGATCGTTTCCCATCGCTGGTCATGCGAACTTAATAGTTCCTGAGATTGCGCTTCGGCGCTATACACATCTAATTGCACATAGAGCACATGATTGATAGCATCCCTTGCCTGCGTGGGGTGGACCACTACCATTCCATCGTCTGGGAGCGGAAGGTACGTGGCCTTGTTTTTGAGAAGAGACGAAGGGGGACAGATTATGCGGGTTACATGGATTGAAAGCGGAAAAAAAGCATTTCTGATCGGCATTACGTTCCTTGCAGCATCGTGCGCCGCGCCCGAGTACCAAGGAAGCTCGGAAGTCTTACAGGCTTCGGCCATGGTTTCTTCTCCTGCTCCGTCGCCTGCTCCGTCGCCTGCTATGCCTCGGGCGAGAGAACAGCCGCGAAGACTTACCGACAAGGAAGCTGAACAGTATGTGCAGTATGCCATGATGGCCTCCAACGCATACCACGATTGGCCCAATCGATATTATTTCCCGTTACAGGTCATAGGGTGGCACCAGATAGATTGGCATGGGAATCCGACACAACAACCGACTTTCACTGATATGAAAACCGGACTAGCGTTTGATATTTTCGCTAACGATAAAACCAAGGATATCGTTGTTGCCTTCCGAGGCACGGATGATTTGCAGGATTGGATTTCCAATCTCGCCATTTACAAATCGCCGCAGTATGAACAAGCCCGCTATCACTTTGGGGAGCTGATCAAGAAATTCAGAGGACGTCAATTCATGGTGACTGGGCACTCCTTGGGTGGGGGTCTTGCCCTGCACGTTTCGGCGACCTTCCCCGCTGTGAAGGCGGTGGTTTTCGACAGTTCTCCTCGGGTGTTCGACCATTCCGACCGGAAAGATCCAGCCGACCGCCTGTCCATCCACCAGAACCACGAAGTGCTCGAGGTGATACGGACCCATTGGCCCGCCTTTCTGAGTTTGGTGGATGCCAGGAACATATACGAGACAGACTTTGACTTTTGTACACGCCCCGACCATCGCATGGATTTGCTGGCGAAGGGATTGCTGGAGATGGCTTCCAAGAATAGGAAGATCTTCAAGAAGCTGCTCGGCCGCATCACACCGCCGACCACGGACACGATGCCGCCCTGCCCTACTCTGCTGAAGAAGGATCTCTGACCGCTCTCACGCGTCGAAGTCGAGGGACCAGTCGCTGTAGTGGGAGCGCTGGTCCTGCCAGGACTCGGCGACCTTCACGTGCAGGAACAGGTGGACGCGGCGCTCGAACAGCCGCTCCATCTCGGTGCGGGCGGCCTGGCCCATTCCCTTGATGGCGCTGCCGCCCTTGCCGAGCGCGATGGCGCGGTGGCTGTCCCGCTGCACCAGAATGGTCTGATCGATGCGCACGCTGCCGTCGTCCCGCTCCTGCCACGAGTCGGTGATCACGGTGGTGGAGTAGGGCAGTTCCTGGTGCAGGCGCAGGAACACCTTCTCCCGCGTGATCTCGGCGGCCAGGAGTCGCATCGGCATGTCCGACACTTCGTCCTCGGGGAACATCCACGGCCCCTCGGGCGCCCGCGCCGCCAGGCGGTCCACCAGATCCGCCACCCCGTCCCCGCACGGCGGGGCGCATGGACAGCTATGTGGACGGCTTCCAGAAACAGGGTGGTTCCCATGTCATGCTGGCCAAGGGGAACCGGAGTCGCGTCGTCACCGAAGCCTGCAAGGCCAATGGGGGTTTTTACCTGGGCTCCATCGGCGGGGCGGCCGCCCGTCTGGCCCAGGATTGCATCACCAAGGTGGAGGTTATCGATTACCCGGAACTGGGGATGGAGGCGGTCTATCGCATCGAGGTCAAGGAGTTTCCGGCCTTTATCATTGTCGATGACAAGGGCAACGACTTTTTCGCGGAGTTGGGATTGTAACGGCTGCGGCTAATACCTTAACACCAACAAACA
>JBKACM010000370.1:0-2045 GCA_046269335.1 Alphaproteobacteria bacterium
TGGGGGCCGCCCCCACGCCCGCCCCCCTGGCTCACCTTCGTGTTCAACCACGTCACGAACGCGTGCGCGTCGTCCCAGGACACGCACACCACCGGATCCTGTTCGGACTGATCAAAGCCGGGCTTGAGCCAGGTCCGCCCCTCCCCGGCGACCCACTGCGACACCGACCAGAAATAGCAAGAGTTCTCAACAGGATGGCTGGTGGCCTTGACGAACGCCGCCCACTGTCCGACCGTCACCTCGGTGCGGCCGATGGCCACCGGGCGAGCAAGGGTGACCTGATGCGGCGGCTTTTCGTCGTCGTCCCCGTCCATCGATCCCATGATGAACCGGCCGGCCGGCACCACGACCATGTCGGGGCAGTCGGGGCAGTCGCGGAATGTCGCCCCCGGCGCGGGACCAGTCCCATCGCTGCCGGCCCGAGCCGACGGCGGGTTCCCGACGACGACGCCCAGAACGACGGCTCCCGCCATGACCAGATGCCAGATTCCGACCATCATGCCTTCCCCTGTTCGTTGCACCCGTTTCGCACGCGATCCCCGTGACCATGGCATGCGATTCCGGAGACAATGATACGTGAAACGACCCGAAAAGAGCCTGCGTTTTTTGCGGCCGTCGCCGCCTCCGCGCCGCCCGCAGCCAGGACGGACGGGCGCTCAACGTCGTTCGGAATCAGCGCAGCCGTCGGACAACTCACTGATATGCTTGATGATTTCTTAAGAGATCCCGATTCATTCGAACTCCGGCACCCACGGATTGCATCGGAGTGAGAAAAAGTGTAAAATTGGGGTTAGCGCCTGCCAGAAGGCAGCGTGTGAATCAGGAGACAGAATATGTCGGTTTCGTCTATTTCCTCTCCACCTCAGCACCTCCCACCCCCGCAGCAGTCCCAGCCTGCCGGGCGCGACCGGGACGTCGATGACGTCCGCAAATTCGCGGCCGTCCCGAGGGAGGATGCCCCGCAAAAACCCAACTCGACGTCGTCCTCATCCTCATCGTCGTCGTCGTCCAGTTCGGACAAGGGGCTTCAGGTCGACATCGCCGCGTGATCGTCCGTGAGCGCATCGTGAAGTGATGCGACTCGGTATTTCGCATTTCGACGGAGCACGGAGCGCCCTTTGGGCCGACCGGTTTCCAGCGGGATGCATTCAAACTTCAGGAGGACAGAATGTCCGTCGCACTTTCAGCAGTTTCGAACTCACCGAGTAGTCCCGCCGAGACGAAGCCCGTCCAGCAGGAAACACAGCAGCAAAACAACCCGAAGCCGGAGACCGATTCGCCTTCGGCTCCTCGTTTCACCAGTCCCGTGGTCAAGGTGGACGACAACACCGGCTACGCACTGCTCCTCATCCGTGACACCAGCACCGGTGACGTGCAGGCGCAGTACCCGTCACGGCAGGCCGTGCAGGAGTACCAGCGGAACATGGTCTCCAATTCGCAGGCCAAGGAAGCGGGCGGAGCAGCGGCCGCACAGGCCGCCCAAGCCGCAGCAACGGCAACGGCGACCGCGGCCAATTCCAACGACAGTTCGGGTTCCGACTCGGCATCGAAGGAAGCCTCGATCGAAGGCACCACCGCCGTGGCCTGACGGTCGGGACCACGACGTCGTCCATCGGTCCCTCATCCGACCGTTGGACGACGGGCGCGTCCATGCTTCCGTCATCCCCCACGCCGCATCGTCTGGATGGTCCGCTCCAGGGCGTCGAGAAAGCGGGACCGGTCACGGCTGGTGAAGGCCGGAACCCGGCTGCTCACCTCGCCCGCGTCCCTCAGGTCGGTCATCAGGTTGCGCATGGCGAGCGTCATGCCGATCGAGGCCTCGTCGAACATCCTCCCATTGGGAGCAAGTGCCCGGGCCGTGCGATCAACGCACCGCGCCGCCAGCGGTATATCGGCGGTGACCACCAGGTCCGATGGACCGATGTGCTCGGCGATCCAGTGATCCGCCATGTCGCTGCCCTCGGGCACCACCACCTTCCTGACCAGGGGATGGTCGGGAAAGCGCAGCCATCGGTTGCTCACCAGATACACTAGCATGCCATGAC
>JBKACM010000036.1:0-15036 GCA_046269335.1 Alphaproteobacteria bacterium
GACGATGTCGTTGAGGGTGATGTAGATGGCGTGATCGTTTTCCGGCCAGCGGATCTTGTAGGTCTGGCCGGGCAGAGTGTCGGGGCGGTTGAGAGGCTGGGCGATGTAGACCACGCCGCCGGCCGCGCGGGCGCGGGGTTCGGGATCGGCGGCGGGGGACGACGGCTCGGCGACGGACAGAGCGATCGGGGAAAGAACCGAGCCGGTGATGTCGTTGGGCCGATAGGTGGTGCATCCCTTGCAGCCCAGAGCATAGGCCTGCCGGTAGATGTCCGTGAACTCCGAGAACGGCATGTCGGCGGCGACGTTGATGGTCTTGGAAATGGAACTGTCCACGTGTTCCTGGACCGCCGCCTGCATCACTAGGTGGTCGCGGGGCGTCAGGGACAGAGCCTCCACGAAGGCGTCGGGAAGCGGTGCCTGGTCGCCATGCAGACGACGGAACAGGTGGTAGGCGTAATCGACCACCCGCTCTTCCTTCCGACTGCCGTCGGGCAGGGTCACCGCACGGTCGTGCACCAAGCTGAACACCGGCTCGATCCCGGAGGAGACGTTTCCGGCGAAAAGCGAGATGGTGCCGGTCGGAGCGACGGAGGTCAGCAGCGCGTTGCGGATGCCGTCGCGGGCGATGGCGGCCCGTACCTCCTCCGGCAGGGCCTGGATCGTCTCGCCGGCAAGATAGCGCTCGGCATCAAACAGCGGGAAAGGCCCCTTCTCGCGCGCCAGAGCGGCGGAGGCCAGGTAGGCTTCCCGCGAGATGGCGGAGGTCCAGGAGCGGGTCAGGCGCACCGCCTCCGGGCTGCCGTAGCGCACATCGCACTGGATCAGCGCGTCGGCCAGCCCGGTAACGCCAAGACCGATGCGTCGCTTGGCCATGGCCTCATGTCGTTGGGCCGGCAGTGGAAAATTGGAAATGTCGATCACGTTGTCGAGCATCCGCACCGCCATCCGGACCAGATGCCGCAGCAGATCCATATCAAGCCTGGCGTTCTCGGTGAAAGGACGGTCGATCAGCCGTGCCAGGTTGACGGAGCCCAGAAGGCAGGTTCCATACGGCGGAAGC
This sequence comes from Alphaproteobacteria bacterium, assembly GCA_046269335.1. Lineage (GTDB taxonomy): Bacteria > Pseudomonadota > Alphaproteobacteria > Rhodospirillales > Rhodospirillaceae > JADFXL01. The sequence goes on from JBKACM010000036.1 coordinate 1,064, forward strand.
GGTTGTTCGCCGCAGGGATTGGTCGCGGTGATCGATTCACAATAGGCAAGATTGTTGAACCGGTTGACCCGGTCGATGAAGATCACACCCGGCTCGGCGCAGTGGTAGGTCGTCTCCATGATCCGGTCCCACAGCGCACGGGCCGACACGGTGCGGTAAACCGTGCCGCCGAAGGTCAACGCCCAGGGAGCGTCGGTTTCCACCGCCGTCATGAAGGCATCGGAAATCAGGACCGAGAGGTTGAACATCCGCAACCGCCCAGGCTCCCGCTTGGCGGTGATGAAGGCCTCGATGTCGGGGTGATCGCAGCGCAAGGTGGCCATCATCGCGCCGCGGCGGCTGCCAGCGCTCATGATGGTGCGGCACATGGCGTCCCACACGTCCATGAACGACAAAGGACCGGAAGCATCGGCCCCCACACCCAGCACCGGGGCCCCCTTGGGTCGCAGGGTGGAGAAATCGTAGCCGATGCCCCCCCCCTGTTGCAGGGTCAGGGCGGCTTCCCGCAGGTGTTCGAAAATCCCCCCCAGATCGTCGGGAATGGCCCCCATGACGAAGCAGTTGAACAGGGTGACGCGACGGTCGGCCCCCGCCCCGGCCAGAATGCGTCCCGCCGGCAGAAAACGGAAATCCTCAAGAACGTCGAAAAACCGCGCCTCCCATGTCTCCGGATCCTTTTCCGGGGCAGCAAGGGCACGCGCAACCCTGCGCCACGTATCGCCCAGACTTTTATCCACAGGCGTGCCGTCCGCCGATTTGAGGCGGTATTTCATGTCCCAGATGCTTTGAGAAATCGGCGCCACGTGTACCATCGCCCCTCGCGCGTTTCGTGCCGGGATTTGCGAAAAGACAAAAACTACTTTTGTTTCAACAAGATGATGTCATTTTTATTTTACTTTAGAGATATCGCTTCCGGGCGTCAAGAAAAATGTTCCCGTTATGTTTTTTCTGGTGTCACGACGTAACCGACTGAAATCACATGGCAATGCGGAACGGTGGGTCAATGGTGCGTCTTGCTTTCGTTTTCATCCACCAACTTTTCCACAGGATTCGTCTCTCCGGTGGGAGTTCCGGCGGCATATGCCTCCGCCGCCAGCCGTTCGGAGGCACCCTCGATCCTGTCGCGAAGCTGGGAAAGAAACTCGCGCCTGGACAGACCGGCCGGTACCGGCGGCAGAAATTCGACCAGCACCGTGCCCGGATATTTGAGAAAACTGCGACGTCCCCAGAACAATCCGGAATTCAGGGCTACCGGGATCAATGGGACATCGAAGTTCTGGTACAGCAACGCCACGCCCGGGTGATACAGCGCCGTTGCGCCCGGAGCGGTACGGGTTCCTTCCGGAAAAATGATAATCTGGCGTCTCTCGGCCAGTGCCTTGGCCGCGCCGCGCACCATGCCTTTGAGGGCCGCGGTGCCGCGGGAGCGGTCGATACCGATCATACCGGTCCGCCACATCAGCCAGCCGACCAGGGGGATCAGGAACAACTCGCGCTTCAGAACATAGACCGGGTCGCGCACCAGCAAATGCAACGCGAAGGTTTCCCACGCCGACTGATGCTTGGAGGCCAGAATGGCCGGGCCGGTGGGGAGGTTCTCCAGCCCCCTCGCCTCAAAGTGCAGCGAGAGAGTCCAACGGGCCAGCTTCAGCAACCCCCACGCCCAGAATCCCGGTCCCCAGATCATCAGACGGCGGGGAACCAGGAAAATGGGCAGCAGAATCAACGAGGCCACGAGCGTCCAGACAATAAACAGGATATTGAAGAGTATCGAGCGCATGACGATCATGATCGTTGCTCCAGGATATGAAATCGGCGAACCGATGGCGGAGATAGGCGAAAAGGTATTTCGTATATTCGGTGGCGATCAGACTTGCCGTTCCAGGCCACAGCCACCACTCTTCCTGTTTGACCGCCTGCGGAAAGACGGGATGGGGGATGATGGTCACCTCTGGCATGACCCGGTGGAATTCCAGCAGACTGCGCCGCATGTGGTAGGCGGAGGTCACCAGCCGCAAGGACAGGTACCCCCGCGTTTTCATCCAGGCGGCCGTTTCCGTGGCGTTGCCCACCGTGTTGTCCGCATCGTGCCCAAGAGTGATTCGGCCGGCCAGCTCCTGAGCGGCGTGGTCCTTGTGGAGGGTGCGCGACAAATCTCCCAGAACCACCCCGGCATGTACCCCCGACACGAACAGCGCATCGGCCGCATTCCGGTGCAGCAGATCAAGACCGGTCTTGAGGCGGACGCTTCCACCGGTCAGGACGACGATGGCGTCGCTGCGCGTTGCCACGTCCTCGACCGCCTCGGGTATGGAGGTGGCGAACCACACCAGCCCCCCCAGCCAGACCCCGGCCAAGGCCAGGGCTCCCAGGGCTCCGGCAAGAACGGTCCTCCGCCCCCTCGTCACGGCATCCGCGCCAGGGTACGGTGAACGGTCAGGCGTGCCGTCACCATAGCCAGGTAGGCTACCACGAACGGCAGTCCGACCAGGATCAACCAGTGGACCGGTTTCAGGCTGAGATCGGGGACCATGCCACCTTCCAGGTGGCCGGCAAGCCAGGATATCGTCACCAGTACCGGCAGGGACAGGGCGAGTCCGACAAGTCCGCCACGCAGACCCAGCATCAGCGAACTGTGGGCGAACTGGCGGGCGATGTAGTCGTCCTGTGCTCCGATCAGATGCAATACCTCGATCACCGATCGGTGAACCGCAAGGCCGGTCCGGGTCGCGTAGATCACGGTCGCGGCGGTAGCCATCACGACCATGCCAACGATGATCGCGGCCACCACCTCTAGCCCGCGTCCCAGCCGCACCAGTTTGGACAGCCAAACCCGGTGATCGTCGAGGGAGGTTCCCGGAGCCACCGACGACAATCGTGCGCTCAGGGCATCCAGGTTGACGGAGACACCGTCCCGCAGCGTCACATCGATCAGGCGCGGGATCGGAAGATCCGTCAGCAGTTCGGTGGAACCCAGCCACGGCTCCAGCAACTGGCCAATCTGTACCAGATCCAGGGGTCTGGCCGAGACCACGCCCGGTGTTTCGACCAGAACGCCGATGGCGGCGGCCACCCGGCGTTCCGTTTCCTGATTGGCCTGGGACGGCTCTCCCTGGGCGGGCATGACCTGGACGGTCATGGTTCCGGTCACGTCGCGGTTCCAGCGTTCCAGGATTCCCCCCAGAGTCAGGGCGCCTGCCATGACGATGGTCGCGAGAAACACCATCACGGCGATCATTCCCGGCAGAAAGCGGCTGTTGGAATCTCCGCCCAGGGGCAGATCGGTATGACGACCGAACATCACGGGCCATCCGTTGGGGGCAGGGAGGGAGGCTCCTGCAACGGTTCCAGAAAATCGAGATTCCCCATTTCCAGATGCATGCGCGGGTAACCGAAACGGCTTACCAGACGGTCGTTGTGGGTGGCGATGACGACCGTGGTCCCAAGCTTGTTCAACTCGACGAAAAGGTGCAACAGCCGCATGGCGATGCGGTCGTCCACGTTGCCGGTGGGTTCGTCGGCCAGCAGCAGTTCCGGCCGGTTGATGACGGCGCGGGCGATGGCCACCCGCTGCTTCTGCCCGCCGGAGAGGGTTGAGGGTCGCGAATGCAGGTAATTGGCCAGTCCGACCCAGGTCAGCAACTCCGGCACGTGCTTGTGGATGTCCTCTTCACTCACGCCCGCGACCCGAAGCGGCAGGGCCACGTTGTCCAGGATGGAGAGATGGTCGAGCAACCGGAATTCCTGGAACACCACCCCCAACCGTCGTCGGATCGCCGGCAGCGACTGGCGGCGGGCGGAAGACACGTCTCGGCCGAACAGGGTCACCAGCCCACGGGAGGGACGCTGCGCCAGATACATGAGGCTGAGCAGTGAAGATTTTCCGGCTCCGCTGGGACCGGTCAGAAAATGGAAAGACCCGGGGGGCAGGACGAACGATATGTCCTGGAGAATCTCGGGCCCCTGGCCATAGCGCAGCCCGACGCTCTCGAACCGGACCACACTCGGGGCGGATGTCCCGACCTCCCGCATCCTGTATCCTTTTTCCGCCCTCATTCCAGCCTTCAGACGCCGCGCGGCGCAATCCCAGTTGCGACCATGCTTGTGCCCTGCCGAGGGAAGCCCTATAACTAGCAGAATCTCAAGGTAAAAAAAATGTTCCGTTTGCGGTATGCAGATCACCTGTTCTTCGTGCAATACTAAATTCGTCGTTGCCGATCGTCTCATCGGACCCAATGGGCGTAAGCTTCGCTGTGCCAGTTGTGGTGCCGTGTGGCACCAGTACCCTCCCAAGGCGGAGCCGGAATACGAGCCAGAACCGGTGCCGGAAGAGGACTTCGAGGATGCTCCTCCGTCAAGGCCCCAATTCCGGAACGAACCGGCTTTCGAGGACGAGGAGGAGAAACCGGCTCCGCCTCCATCTCCGGCCAGAGCTTCGGAGCGGGATCCTTTGCCGTTCGAGATGGATCCGCCGGGTTCGGGTGCGCGGGCGGAGGGTGATCCGGAAGACGCCGCCGAGGCGTTGGTCCGAAACGTCCTCGATCACGAATTTCCGCAAGACGCACCGGAGGAGCCGTCTGTCCGGAGGGCTGTCGATGCGGTGCGGAACCGTCTGGACAGCTCCCTGGATTCGGACCTTGATCGTGGGCGCGATCTGGGGTCCGACGACGAAGAGGATCCGTTGCCCGGCGTCTTCTCCTCTTCCCTCTCGGGAGAGGAAGAAGAGCGGAAGAGGCCGTGGATCAAGATCCTGGTCGGGGCCGTCGTGGTGCTGATCCTGGGGCCACTGGTCGGAGCCGTCCTGATGCGGGATACCATCGTCGCCAAATGGCCCGGGGCGATACCGGTCTACAAGGCCCTGCGCATTACGGTCCGCACCCTGGGGGCCGGACTGGAGTTTCGCATGCCAACCCCGGAACGGGCCTTGCAGGGGAAGACCGAGGTTCTGGTTGTCCGGGGGGGGATCAACAACGTGACCAGCGAACTGCGGCCGGTACCGAAACTGAGACTGTCTCTACAGGATGCCGAAGGAAAGCTGGTGCAGGAGACGGTGAGTCGCCCGCCGAAAGAGGTCCTGGGACCGGGGGAGACGATGACCTATCGCATCGTGCTGGAAAACCCGTCGGCCGAGGCCCAGCAGATCAACGTCACCTTCACCGAGGGCGATGCTCCGCCGTCGCCGTGAGGCGACCGGATTCGCCGCCGTCGCCGTGAGGCGACCTGGCGCGCAGGCCGTGAGGCGACCGGATACGCAGGCCGGAACTCTGACCCGCCGCATTCCCTCCGGCCGAGTGCGGTCAGTTTCCGGAGGCTTCGGTACTGGCGGCGGCCACTCCCATGGCGGCATGTATTTTCCGGGCGTCCTCTTCGCCGCGACTGCCGATGCCGAGGCTGGTCGATGCCCCCAGACAGCGACAGCCGCCCCCCGAATCGGTGGTCACGAACCCGGCCGCCGTGATGTGCGCCCGTTCCGCCGCGACCGAATGGGCGAAGTGAGCGTGCAGGATCGACTGGTCGAAGATATAGACGTTCTCCCGCCCACCGCGATTTACGATGATGTACTTCATGGACATGTTCAGGTGGCCCCGGCAGTTGGGTTATCCGTGGTCGTGGAGACGGCAGGTCGGTGAGGGTCACCCGAAAAGGGCATCGATATCGTCCTGGCTGATTCCCTGTCCTTCGAGTTGCGGTCCGTTCAGCAGGTCCTTGTCCGGGCGATCGTCATCGGGTGCGTTGACCATCAGATTGGCAACGCCGGTACCCTCGTCGATACCCCAGATTTTCATCATCGCATTGACGTGCATCTCGATATACTTCAGCGTGTTGATCACCTTGGTGATGCGCTGGCCGGTCAGATCCTGGAATCCGCAGGAAATCATGAGCTGCGTGGCGATTTCCTCAAGCTCCCCAAGGTTGGACTCCATGTGCTCGATGTTGCCGCCCCCGCACTCCTCGCGCATCCGGGAGACGACGTCCTGCAACTTCTCCGACTGCTCAAGAATCTCGGTGGTCGCCGTCTCCGTCGCCTCCACCACCGCGTCCAGTTCGTTGCTTGCCATGACAATCTGGTCGTCATCGGCGGTCTGGGGTCGCAGCGAGGCGATCTCGTTCTTGGTGAACTCGATGTGGCGCATCATCTCGGTGATTTCCTTCTTCAGTCCGCGGACTGAATAGTCCTCCACCTCGACGATGTTCTTGGTAATCTGAACGACGCCGGCCAGATGCTCCCCGACCGCATCGGACACGATCGTCTTGATGCCCTCCGACAGAGCCAGCAGGGCATTGAGGACCTCTTCGTTCGTCACCTCTCTTCGATTGCGATTCGCCAAGTGCTGCGCGGAAAACTGGCGACCAGCCCGATCGTGTGAGGAGCCGCCAGCGTCTCTGTGATCCTTGACCATCGCACCCCATCTCCTCGCCCGCGACATGCCCTCTCACCGGAGCAAGAACTCCACGTCGACAAGCAACCCGACACCGACAACCCGCGCACTGGCGTCCCCGAGAGGACTCGAACCTCCGACCCACGGTTTAGGAAACCGTTGCTCTATCCTGCTGAGCTACGGGGACCCTGCGCTACCGGCGTAGGGGCTCATTGTATCCGCCAACATTCCGGTTCACAAGTCGAAGACCTCCGGAAAAACGGGACCTCCGGGTAAACCCGACGGCATTTACCGGGGTTTCGTGCCGCCGGCATCATCTCTTCACCGCACACCGGCCGGCACCCGTCACCCCTCCCGGCCTGGCCCCGCCTCCTCGGGTTCGTCCTCCGGCAGCCCCAGCACGCCAGAGGTATAGTTGTATTCGAAAATCTCGGCGAAACGGCCCCAGGTGATCACGTTCGCCAGGACCCGTTCGGCCTCCTCGAAGGTCAGGTAATCCTGAAGCTCCTGGAGAAAGCGCTCCTCCGGGGCGCGATGATCGTGACGCTCATCCAGAACCCGGCGGATGTGGGCGGCAAGGGGTATGTAATGTTGCAGGGCCTCGGCGAAGATCCGCTTGCGCTCCGGCGTCTCCGCCTCGACGAAATTCCGGCCGGTCTGGGTCAGGAAGATATCGCCTGAGTCGATGCGGGCCAGTCCCAGCACGCGCAGTCCCTCGAACAGATGCAGGAGCGCATCGTCGGGCATCTCGGAGTGCTCGGCCAGATTGGGAAGGTCGGCGCGGCCCCGGAACGGTTCGTCGGCGATCGTTTCAAGCAGGCCGATCATCCGGCTGGGAGAAGCCTCCGGAATACGGTAGCCCAGGGTAAGCTGCTCGGTCGCGGTCACCCCCAGACCCCGGCCGTGAGCGGTCATCAGCATATAGACCTCGTCCACCATTTGCCGGAACTGGGGGGAGTCATCGTCGCGGGGTCTTGGCATGAAAACTGAAATCTCGGCCCGGACCCGGCCCGGATCACTTGCGAAGATCAGGACGCGGTCGGCCATGGATACCGCCTCTTCGATGTTGTGCGAAACCAGCAGAATGCCCTTGGTCGGCAAAAGCTGCCTGTCCCATAATTCCAGAAGATCGGCCCGCAGGGTTTCGGAAGTCAGCACGTCAAGCGCCGAGAACGGCTCGTCCAGCAGCATCACGTCCGGACGCATGACCAGGGCGCGGGCAATGCCTACCCGCTGCCGCATGCCACCGGAAAGTTCCTTGGGATAGGCCCCCTCGAACCCGCCCAGGCCGATCAGTTCGATGGCCTCGTTGACGCGGTCATGGCGTTCGCCCTTGGCAACACCCAGAGCCTCCAGCCCCAGCCCGACGTTTTCTTCGACGGTGAGCCACGGAAAAAGGGCAAAGGACTGAAATACCATCGAAATGCCGCGTGCCGGACCGGTAATCGGCTGGCCGCGATAAAGAACGTTGCCGCCCGTGGCCCGGGTCAGTCCCGCCATGATCCGCAGCAGCGTCGACTTGCCCGAGCCGGACTTGCCCAGGAGGGCCACGATTTCCCCTTCCGCCAGTTGGAAATTTACACCCTCCAGTACGGTACGTTCCTTGCGGTCCGGAGTGCGAAAGGACTTCCTGACGTCTTTCAGATCCAAAAGCGCGGTGGTTCCGGCAGTCCCGTTCATGGCTCTTCCTTGAAGATTAGCGGTTTCCGACCCAGTCGGATACCGCGACAAGCCCGCGCGGCGCTTGAGCGGCCAGAGGCAGAATCTAGCGGTTTCCGACCCAGTCGGAAACCACCCCGCTCTAATCCAGACGCAGACGCTCGGCCGCGATCTGATGCAGTTTGCGCCAGACGAACCGATTGAAAAACATGACGAAGATGCACATGACCGCGATGCCGAGGGCCAGTCTCGGAAAATCGCCGGTTTGCGTCGCCCGGGCGATGTAGGAACCAATTCCCGTGGCCACCAGGGTCGTGTCGCCCCAGGTCACCAGTTCCGAGACGATGGAAGCGTTCCAGGAACCTCCTGAGGCATTGATCGCGCCAGTGATGTAGGCCGGAAAAATAGCCGGCAGAATGAACTTCTTCCACCGCAACCATCCGACGAGTCCAAGATTGTCGGCGGTATCCCGCATTTCCTGCGGAATGGCCGCCGCTCCGGCGATGACATTGAACAGCAGGTACCACTGGGTACCCAGGATCATCAGCGGACTGGTCCAGATGTCCACGTTCAGGTGAAAGTTGACAATCAGCATCACCGCCACCGGAAACATCAGGTTGGCCGGAAACGCGGCCAGAAACTGGGCCACGGCCTGAAGATTCTGCGCCGCCCGCGGCCGGGTGCCGATCCATACCCCCACCGGAACCCACACGATCGAGGCCAGCGCGATCAGAACCACCACCCGCAGGGCCGTGATCAGGCCATAAAACAGGGCCAGAATGATTTCGGAAAAATCGACCTTCGTATTGATGAACTGTATCACCTGGTATGCTGCAAAAAGCATTGCCGCGATCAAGAACAGGTCCCAGGCTCTTTCTGCCCAGGACGGAAGGGAAAGATTGATCTCGTAGGCGTGAAAGAGCCTCTTCCGTCTGGAGCCGCGCCGCAGCCATCCTGAAAAACGTTCCGCCGCCTGGATGGGCAGGGTAACGGTGGCGGTGACCAGTCGTGCCCGTTGCATCAGGGTCAGAAGCCAGGATTCCGGCACCTGTTCTCCTGGCATGGTGGTCAGTTTGAACTTGTCGGCCCAGGCCACCAGTGGACGGAACATGATCTGATCATAGATCAGGATGCCGGCCAGCACCGCCAGGATCGCCCAACCGATGGCCCCCAGGTCTTTCTCGGCGATGGCCACCGCGATATAGCTGCCGACCCCCGGCAGCGTGATGGTCTGATTGGAGACGGTGATCGCCTCCGAGGCGACCACGAAGAACCATCCTCCCGAGATCGATATCATCATGTTCCAGATGAGTCCCGGAAGCGCCCACGGCATTTCCAGCTTCCAGAACCGCTGCCAGGGCGACAGGTGGAACATCCTGGAGGCTTCCATGAGATCATTGGGCACGGTGATCAGCGACGAATACAGGCTGAACGTCATGTTCCAGGCCTGGGAGGTGAAGATCGCGAACATCGCGGCGCACTCGACGCCGAGCAGGTTGCCCGGGAACAGGGCGATGAATCCGGTCACGGTGATCGACAGGAATCCCAGAATGGGGATCGACTGAAGGATGTCGAGCACCGGGATCAGTACTTTTTCCAGGGCTTTCACCTTGGCCGCCAGGGTTGCCCAGACCAGGGTGAAGAGGAGCGAGACCACCAGAGCCCCCGCCATGCGCAGAGCGCTGCGCAACAGGTAGTAGGGAAGGTTCCAGGGATCGAGAGAGATCGGCAGCGGCTGACCTATGTCGTAGGGGGTCGTCATCTGCGCCCCGCCGTAGGACAGCGCCGCCAGCAGCGCGAAGATGATCGGAATCAGCCCCGCATCCCAGAAGTTCGGGCGATAGCGCGGCGATGCCGCGATTGCAGCGGGACTGGGATGCATTGCCGGAAAAAACCTTGCGCGGATGTCTCGACGCCCTTCGTACCGTCGACGGCCAGGCGTGTCGAGCCTCAATAGCAGGACACGGAATCCAGGTTGACGATCCCCCCGGCTGAAGGAGGGTGAGGAGACAGATTGGGTCCCAACCTGCTGATTTTCTTTTCGTTATTACGCTTCACTCGGCCGCGACGGCCGTTGGACAGTCACCCTCCCATGAGAAGACGCCGGGTAATTTCCCTCCTGCGACGCCCATGTGAACAAATGATACCGGCGAGCACAATATTTGACACATCCTCCCCCTTGTGCGCCGGTATCAAGCGGCCATTGCGGCCGCGGCCAAGCCCACGGACGTGGGCGCCCGGCCAGGGACCATACGATGAGCCGATTTATCGGCTCAGCGGTATGATAACGGCCGTCCTTTGATTTGACTCACAGGGCGGCCGGTACAAGCCCGCGCGGCGTCTGAGCGAAACCCGCTCCGCACGAAGTCAAGACTTCGTGCGGATGGTATGACGCATTGAACGCCCGCACGCCCGTGCATGCATGCGCAAACCAGTCGGTCGTTCACACATGCCCTGGGCAGGCCTGTTGAAAGGGTTTCGGACGGATCGAAAACGGGCTAGAGTCGGCCTGCGGGATTTGTGCGGACGAAGGGGCCGGGTCATGCCGAAGACCAGAGCGGACAGTGCGATGACGGAAGCCAGGGCCCATCTGTCAACGGCGGCGTTGCAGCAGGCGGCGGAGGCCTTTCGCCGGGCGCGCCTGTACTACCACGAGGCGGATGACCATGATGGGGAGGCTCAGGCTCTGACCGAACTGGGCGATATGGAATTGCGGGCCGGTCGACGCTGGGCGGCTCAGGAGGCCTATCTCGAAGCCAGAGGCATGCTGGCCCAGGGTGGTTCACATCATCGCCAGGGGGAACTTCTGATACGCCTGGGCGACATGGCCCAGCACGACGGCCGCCTGACCGAGTCCCGCGAACTTCTGCTCACCGCCCGCGAACAGTTCGGCATTTCCGGAGATTCCGCCGGAGAAGCCCAGGCCCTGCGCCATCTGGGCCACCTGGAAGCGGAAGAGGGCCGGGAGGACAAGGCCCTGGACTGTTATCAACGCGCTTACGCCCTGGCCCGGGAGGTGGGGGACACCCGGGGTGAGGCCAGTTCCCTCAAGGCTCTCGCGGATCTTCACATCCGGGTCGGTCATGCCGACAAGGCTCACGACGCCTTTGAAAGCGTCCTGGAACTGTTTCGAACCCATGGGGACATGCTGGGTCAGGCCCGGGCCCACCACGGCCTGGGCCATGTGTTGCTGACTCTCGGCAACAAGGGCGGGGCGCGGGAGAACTTCAGCGCGGCGACGACTCTGTTCGCCAGGACCGGAGACCTGAGGGGCGAAGCGCTGGCCCTCCAGTCCCTGGCGCGGATGGAGGAGACCGCAAATCCCTCCCAGGCACGGCGGCACTTCCAGCACGCCGGGGAGTTGTTCTCCCGGATCGGAGCGGGAGAGGAGGCCGGGGCCTGTCGCGCGTCGGCAACGGCTCTGGCACCCCGCGGGACCCAATGAGAATGCGATGACGACTCCCGAAGACATAGGAAACGTCGAGACGACAAGAGACGCGGAGGGGTACGAGCTTCTCAGAGTTGGAACCAGGGCAACGGTTTTCCGCGAAGGGGACGCCGCCGATCGTGGCTATCTGATCATTTCCGGTGCCGTTGAGGTCATAAAGCAGATCGGGGACAGCGAAGTCCCCGTAGCCACCCTGCGCAAGGGCGAAATGTTCGGAGAAATGGGGCTGATCGACGGCGCGCCCCGCTCCGCGACGGTGCGGACGCTTCAGCCGTCGGTGTTCCGCATTTTACCGATAGAGCTGTTCCGGTCCGGGGTCGGACTCTCGGCCCCGCTGATTCACGAGCTTCTGACCAGTTTCGTCAAGCGGCTGCGCGCCCAGACCACCGAAGTGGCGACCCGGATACGGGATGAGGGCGAGCATGGCCTGCTGGACGTGATCGAGGCCAGCCCGGTGGCCGTGGGAATCACCGATCATGACGGCAAGTTCCTGTACTGGAACCGCCAGTTCTTCCAGATGGGCCGCCACCACGTGGACGAAACCGGGACCTCCCGCTTCGGACTGGTGTTTTCCAGAGCCAATCTGCACCAGGAACTCCTGCACCGCCTGCAAGCCGGGGAAAAGCTGATCAAGGAGGATGCCGAACTGGCCTTGAGCGATGGCTCCGCAGCCTATGTCTCCCTCACCATGCAGCGAATGGAGTTTGAAGGACGGCCGGCCGTGCTGACCTGGGTCTACGACGTGACGACGATGAAGTTGCAGGAGGTGGCCCTCAACCAGGCCCGCATCGAGGCCGAGAAGGCCAACCGCGCCAAGTCCGACTTCCTGGCCACCATGAGCCACGAAATCCGCACGCCGATGAATGGCGTCGTCACCATGTCGGAGATCCTGGATCAGACCGAGCTTACCGCCGGGCAGCGGGCGATGACGACCATCATCCGGGACTCGGCCACGGCCCTGCTGGCGATCATCGACGACGTGCTCGACTTCTCGAAGATCGAAGCCGGAAAGTTGCAAATCGAGCGCATCAGCCTTTCCCTGCGCGAAGTCCTGGAGGGAGTGGCCGATCTCCTGGCCCCCCGCGCCGCCGAGAAGGGGCTTGAACTCGTCACCTTCGTCGATCCCGACACGCCGGATCATCTGGTGGGCGATCCGGTGCGCCTGCGTCAGATCCTGCTCAATCTGGTCGGCAACGCCCTCAAGTTCACCGAGACCGGGCACGTCGCGATCGGGATCGAGCCTACGTTCTCGGATCCGGAACATGCCGAGCTGATTTTCCGCGTCAGCGACACCGGGATCGGCATCACGCCGGAACAGAAGGAAATCCTGTTCCAGCCGTTCGTCCAGGCGGACGGGTCCACCAAACGCCGCTTCGGGGGTACGGGTCTCGGATTGTCCATCTGCAAGACCCTGGTTGTCCTCATGGGCGGCGAGATTGGCGTGGAAAGCATCCAGGGAAGCGGTTCGACCTTCTGGTTCCGCCTGCGTTTCCCGATCCGTTCCGACCGGAGGCAGCAGCACGCGGTGGATCTTTCCGGGATTTCCGCGCTGGTGGTGGCGAAGAATTCGGAACAGGTCTACGGGTTGGACCGCTATCTGTCCTACCGCAGAGCCGACGTCCACGTGGCCCGTTCCGGGGCAGCCGCCATGAGTCAGTTGCGAAAGCTGTCCGCCATCGGCCAGCCGGTGAGCGTTCTGGTTCTGGACAGCGAGATTGGCGACATGGATGGTCTCGCCTTCGCCCGCGCTCTCAAGGTCGATCCGATTTTTGGTCACCTCCCGATCGTCCTGCTGCTGCCGAAGATGCTGTTGTTCAATTTCCAGGAATCCAGGCACGAGGAAATTTTCACCACGGTCGACAAACCGATCCGGCACGGCCATCTCTGCCGGGCGGTCGCGGCAGCGGCGGGAAAGATACCGCTGGAAGCCCGCGATGGGCCATCCCGTCGCGATGGGGACGCGGTCCCGCGCAAGGGCTACACGCCGCCCAGCCTGGAAGAGGCCAGGGCCGGCAACGCCGTCATCCTGCTGGCCGAGGACAACCCCACCAATCAGACCGTCATCCGCATGTTGCTGGAACGCATGGGCTATGTGGCCGAGGTCGCGGGCAACGGCCGGGAAGCCTGGCAGATGTTGCGGGAAAAATCCTATGGCCTCCTGCTGACCGATTGTCACATGCCGGAAATGGACGGCTACCAACTTGCCGCGCAGGTACGCAAGAGCGAGCTGGGGCTTCAGGGCCATTACCTGCCCATCATCGCCCTGACCGCCGATGCCCTGGCCGGAACCGGGCAGAAGTGTACCGATGCCGGGATGAACGCCTACCTCAAGAAGCCCGTATCCTGGATCGAGCTGGACCGGACCATCGAGACGTGGTTGCCCAGGGCAGCCGCCCTGCGCAGACTGTCGCCGTCCACCGGAGCGCCCCCCTGCGAGGTACCTCCTTCCCCGCCGCCGGTACCTCCCCCCTCTCCCCAGCCACCCT
>JBKACM010000371.1:0-2045 GCA_046269335.1 Alphaproteobacteria bacterium
GCCGTTTCGCCGACTGCGAGAATATAAGAGTCCATCTCCATACGAATACGCGTTGCCAACTTAAACTTACCTAATTTGTCAGCCGAGAGCGACGAATATTTTCAGGATACTTTGTACTCCTGGTTCCGGGCCAGAAAGTTCGACGTTCGGGAACGCATCCTTGAGGCGCTGGGGCTGTCTGCGGACAAGCTGACCTTCATCGATCACCACGACGCGCACATGGCCGCCGCCTTTTTCTGTTCCGACTTCGACCGCGCGACCATCGTGACGATCGACGGTGTGGGGGAGTACGACACGGCCACCTGGGGCGTTGGCGACGGGACGGGGCTTTCCCGCCGGGCAACCGTTCGCCTGCCCCATTCCCTGGGTCTGTTCTACAGCGCCATGACCGCGTTCCTGGGCTTCGAGGTCAACGAGGGCGAGTACAAGGTCATGGGCATGGCCGGGTTCGGCAAGCCGACCCAGGTGGACACCTTCCGATCGCTTTTCAGCTTGCACGACGATGGCACGTTCACCCTGGACCAGGATTGGTTCAATTTTCTGACTCCCAGAGAGGTTCCCTATCGCCCGGCGATGCTGGAGCGGCTGGGCCCGCCCCGTCGGCCAGAAGCTCCCTTTGCCACCCTCCGTGAGGATCTGCCAGAGGGCGTGAGCGAGGCGGAGGCGAGCGCGATCCTTGAGGAAAGCCGCCATTATGCCGACATCGCCGCCAGTGTGCAGAAGTGCGCCGAGGAAGTCATCCTGCACATGGTGAACCGGGCGGTGGCCCACACCGGAATCCGGAACGTGTGCCTGGCGGGTGGCGTGGCGCTGAATTCCCTGGCCAATGGCCGCCTGATCCGGGAACAGGGGCTCCGCCTCTACGTGCAACCTGCCGCCGGGGATGCCGGCAGCGCCCTGGGTGCGGCCCTGTACTGGACCCACGTGATCCAGGGGGCACCCCGCGCGCCAGCCTTGACTTCCGCCTACCTCGGCCGCGCCTTCGACGAGACGGCCGTCGCCTCGGCGGTAAGAGACAGCGGCTTTCAGAACATCGAGGTCTGTCCCGACGAGGATACCCTGGTGGAGCGGGTGGCCACGCTGCTGGCCCAGGGCTCGGTCATCGGCTGGTTCCAGGGGCGGGCCGAGTGGGGTCCACGGGCCCTGGGGCACCGTTCCATCCTGGCCGATCCGACCAGCCCTCGGATGAAGCGGATCGTAAATGAGCGTATCAAGTTCCGGGAGCCGTTCCGGCCATTCGCGCCCGTCGTACCGTTGGAAGCCGTTCATGACTACTTCGAGTGCGAGCCGATCGTGGGTGACGTCCGGCCGGAGTTCTTCATGTTGGCCGTCCATCCGGTGCGGGAAGAGAAGCGGTCCATCCTGCCCGCCATCACCCACGTGGACAACACCGCCCGGGTCCAGGTGGTGACGCCTTCGTCCAATCCCCTGTTCCACCGTCTGTTGCGGGCCTTCGAAAAGCACAGGGGCGTTCCTGTCCTGCTGAACACCTCTTTCAATCTGCGTGGCGAGCCGGTGGTGGACTCCCCGGCCGATGCGCTGAAGACGTTCGCCCTGAGCGGCCTGGACTACGTCGTGCTTCACAACACGATCGTTGACAGGAAAATTACCTTATGACGACGCTGCCGCCGATTGCCGTCATCTGTCCGATGGTCGAGACCATCGACGGGGTGGGGTTCGAGCATTACCTGGCGCAGCAGTTCGAGAGCATCCGGACTCAGATCGAGCCCTTCAGGGCCGTGACCTATTACGCCGTCGAGGCCATGAAGCCGCGCTACAGTCAGTGGGTGGATCCAGACCGGATCGTGTCGCTTCATGGGGATTCTCTCCTTGACATCCCCGAGGTTGTTTTTCTTTTGACCTTCAAAAACACGATTTCCCTGCAGGCGCGGTCCCGTGCCCGGGTGTTGACTACCGACTGGTGCGGCCGTCTGCAGCCGGTGCGCGATTGTCCTACCCCAGAGGGCTACTTCCCAAACGATTCTCACATTTTCGCGAAACTGTCGACGTCGGTCATGTCCGACTTCTGCCATTTCCCATACGGG
>JBKACM010000372.1:0-2038 GCA_046269335.1 Alphaproteobacteria bacterium
GGCCCCGCCGGCGATTGAGGGCGTTGATCGGTCACGATCAACGCGGATTGGTATCAGAGCGGCGCGGTGGCCTGTTCGAGCCAGGCGGCCGCGTCGGCAGGCAGGTGGGGAGCCAGGGACTCCCGCACCCGGCGATGATAGGCGTCAAACCAGGCCCGTTCCGCCGCCGTCAAAAGCTCCGGTTCCACCAAGGCGCGGTCGATAGGCACCAGCGTCAGGGTCTCGAACCCCAACATCTGGCGCTCGGCCCCCGCCGGCGGAGGGGGCTCCACCACCGCCAGCAGGGACTCGATGCGGATGCCGAAGGCTCCGGCCTTGTAGTAGCCGGGTTCGTTGGAAACGATCATCCCGGGTTTCAGGGCGATGCTGTTGCCCACCGGGGAAATCCGGTGGGGTCCTTCATGAACGCTGAGGTAACTGCCGACTCCGTGGCCGGTACCGTGGTCGTAGTCCAGACCTTCCTGCCACAGGGCGTGCCGGGCCAGGGCGTCAAGCTGGCTTCCAGTGGTGCCGGCGGGAAAGATCGTGGTGGCGATGGCGATATGTCCCTTCAGCACCAGGGTGAACCGATGCCTGTGTTCCCGGGTGAGCGTGCCGATGGCGACGGTACGGGTGACATCGGTGGTGCCGTCCAGATACTGGGCCCCGGAATCCACCAGATAAAGCGAACCCGAAACCAACGGCCGATCCGTCTCCGGCAGAGCCCGATAGTGAACGATGGCCCCATCAGGACCGGCTGCCGAGATGGTCGGGAAGCTCAGGCCACGGAACAGGTCGCCTTCCTGGCGGAACTGTTCCAGCCGATCGGCGGCACCAATCTCGGTCACCGTGCCGGAACGGGTCGCCCAGGCCAGCCAGGCCAGAAAGCGGCACATGGCCACACCGTCCCGACGATGCGCGGCACGGGCCCCGTCCAGTTCCACCGGATTCTTGCAGGCCTTGGGCAGGGCACAAGGATCGGCCCCACAATCCAGAACCGCCCCGGCGACACGCAGTCGCTCGAAAATCCATTGGCTGGTACCCTGGGCATCCAGGCGAACCCGCCGCCGGGCCCGCCCCAGGGCCTCCAGGGCGGTCCCCAGTTCCGAGGGAGATTGACAGCTCACCCGGCTCCCCAGATGCCGTTCCGTATCGGCCGAAACTTTCCTGGAATCCACGAACAGTTCCAGCCACGGGCCGTCCCCCTCTGGACCGGAGACATGAAAAACGGCAAAGCAGAGGGGCAGCGGCGCATAGGGAACGTCTCCTCCCCGCAGGTTGAGCAGCCAGGCGATGGAGTCCGGGGCGCTCAACACCACCGCGTCCACCCTGGCGGCAGCCAGGGCCGAGGCGACGATCTTTCTCTTCTCGGCACTGTCGGCACCGGCGAATCGCTCCGGGTGCGGTACCACCGGAGCCAGCGGCGGCAGCGGCCGATCCGTCCACAGAGCGTCCAGAGGATTGTCGTCGCAGGCCACCAGCCGCCCCCCGGCCTGCCGGCAGGCGTCCCGCAAGCGCCGCACCCCGTCGGGGGTATGCAGCCAGGGATCATAGCCCAGCGCGGCTCCGGCCGGGAGATTGGCGGCAAGCCAACGATCCGGCGGCAACTCCACCAGACTCTGGAAGGAAAACAGGGCCGGGTCCGCTTCCTGGCGCGCCTGAAGGGTATAGCGGCCATCCACGAACAGAACGGCCTGGTCCGCCAGCACCACCGCGAAACCGGCCGAGCCGCTGAACCCGGTCAGCCAGCGCAGCCGCTCGGAACAGGGTGGCACGTACTCCCCCTGGTATTCGTCGGCACGAGGAACGAGGAAGCCGTCCAGATCACGCTGGCGGATCTCCCGACGCAGCGCCGCCAGACGCTCAAGGGTGCTCACGCCCACCCCCAGGGTAGTCGGGTGCACCCGATTACCCTGATTTGTTTGTGCCCCCTCAGGCACCGGGCGGGGCCGTCCGGCCCCTTGGCTTGCGCACACGCGGCGTGCGGGCGCTCAATGCGCCATTTGTTCATGATTTACCCTGATGTCACGATTCCATTTTCACTTTCACCCGATCGCCC
>JBKACM010000373.1:0-2033 GCA_046269335.1 Alphaproteobacteria bacterium
CTCCACATCCTGGGCCCCGGCCATCGCGTAGACGTCGTTGAAGATGAAGCAGGGAACACCGTTCACACCCAGACGGTGGGCACGGAGGTTCTCGCCCAATACGGCCGGAATTTCCTCGCTGCTATCCAGATGTGCCTCCACGACGGCACGGGGCAGCCCCAGGGCTTCCCCGATGTCCGCCAGCACCACCGGGTCGCTGATATCCCGGCCATCCACGAAAAACGCCGCCATCAGCGTTTCCACGGCATCCCTGGCCGAAGCCGCGCCAGAGGCGGCCTCTACCAGACGTATCAGCCGATGGGCATCCAGCGTCGGAGGGGAATGGACGATCTTTTCGAACGCAAAAGGAATGCCGATGTTCTGTCCAACTCCTCGCACGGCGCGACGCAGGCGTTCCACATGCTGGAGGCGACGGCTATTCCGGGGACGACCCCGGCTGAGACCAAAACCCACGATGTCCGGTTCCGGATTCAACAGGAACGGCCGCCATCGCAACTCCGCCACCATCGCCGGCCGTCGCTCCAGCGCCATATCCAACCGACGCTTGCCGACATAGCACCAGGGACAGGTGATATCGAACACGATATCCACGGTGATGCGACACGTAGAGCCGCAGTTTCCGACCCTGGGGATGTGCATCTCAAAGGTCCTCAGAGCAGCTTGCCCCTGGCACGGGCAATCAGCGAGTCCGGCGTATCGTCAGGCCCGACCTCGGTCGCCGCCACCTGCATCCACACCTGGACGACCTCATAGACATCCGGAACCGCGAAGTCCGTGTGAGACAACACGCCGGCAATGCGATTCATCACGATTTCCGCCTCGCCCAACGGCGTATCGGGCAGAATCACGCAGAATTCATGACCTCCCAGCCTGGCCGCGAAATCCTCGGCCCGCAACAGGCCGGTAATCCACTGACCCAGCTTGCGCAGAAGGTGGCCTGCGGCTTCCTCGCCAAAATTGTCCTGAATGCCGGCGACGCTCGGGACATAGAACAGGATCATCGATACGTGACGATCACTGCCCTGGGACAGGACCATCCTGTCCGTCAGATAGGCCTGGAGGAAGTCCCGGCCGTAAAGATCGGTACGATCATCGCGAGTTGCCGGCACCATGGTCTCGGTCAGGGCCTGGCGGATGGTCCAGCGCAGCCTCTGCCGCCGGACCAACGGTACGACGGCGGAGCGCATCAACTCCCGCGGAACCGGACGCAACAGCAGACGGCTGGCACCATACCGATAGGCACTGGTCTGGAGAGCCGAGTCGCCCGGATTGGCGACCAGAACCACCGGCAGATTGAAGAGACGGGAGTTGTTGCGTATCTGAGCGCACAGGTTCAGATGGGAGGCCGTCTGCCCCTGGGAGAACAGAACGGCTGCATCATAGTTGCGTTCGCTCAGCAGCCCCTCCGCCTCGTAAAGGTCGTCGGTGACCGTCAGATCGGTACCATCCCCCATGGCCTCGCGAAGATAGGCCGCATCCTCCGGCCCGGCGACGGCAAGCAGGACTTCGGGCGTATCGACGGCGGGCGGACTCACCGTGTCGCGGGCGGAAACGGCATACTGCCTTGCTACGGTGGCCCGCAGTTGCAACTCGGTATGCATGGTGGCAATCCGCACCAGCGGCCGCATGCGGGCAAACAGGACGGCATCCTCGACAGGCAGCGCCATGACGTCGTCGATACCAATCTCCAGGATATCGCGGGACTGGGCCTCGGTCTCCCGATCCGCGATCAGGAAGAGAGGTATTTTTCCCGTCACCGGATCACTCTTCAGGCGGCGGGCCAGGGTCAGGCCATCCATGTCAGTGAGAGTCTGGCCGATGACGACGATGTCCGGCAGGGAACGCCCCACCTCCTCCAGCGCCTCGGTGCCAGAGTGAACCATCGGGCCATGGTACCCACCCCGCAGCAGCCTTCCATGGAGGGGAGTCGCGGTGGCGACGGGAGCGGTGGCCAGCAGGGCATTGGCGAGACGTATCATGATGTTGTCGGACCTCTTTGACATACGCAAACCGGGACACCCCGCGTCGGTTCC
>JBKACM010000374.1:0-2021 GCA_046269335.1 Alphaproteobacteria bacterium
GTACTGCGCGGCGATCCAGCACAGGGCGGATCGAACGCCATCGCTACGGGTCAGAACCCGGGTCCAGGTCTTCAAGAGTCTCATGATACCCGCGGGTCGTCTCTTCGGTGAACTGGAGGGAGTAAAGCCTGGCATAGGCCCCTCCCAGGGCCAGAAGTTCAGAGTGGGTTCCTGATTCCGTCACGTGTCCATTCTCGATGACGTAGATCAGGTCGGCGTTGATCACCGTGGAAAGACGGTGAGCAATGACGACCGTAGTCCGCCCTTGCATCAGGTGCTCCAGGGCCGACTGGACCTGACGCTCGGATTCGGTATCAAGGGAACTGGTAGCCTCGTCCAGCAACAGGATCGGCGCGTTCTTCAGCATGGCGCGGGCTATGGCCAGCCGCTGTCGCTGACCGCCGGACAGGGTCATGCCCCGTTCCCCCACCATCGTGTCATACCCCTGTGGCAGAGCGGCGATGAAGTCGTGAGCAGCGGCATGACGAGCGGCAGCTTCGATCTCGGCATCGGTGGCTTCCATTCGGCCGTAGGCGATATTGGCGCGCACCGTGTCGTCGAACAGAACCACTTCCTGGCTCACCAGGGCGATCCGGCTTCGTAACGAAACCAGGGTCGCCTCCCGGATATCAACACCGTTCACCCGAACCGTTCCCCCGTTCACATCGTAAAACCGGGGAATCAGATTGAGGATGGTGGATTTTCCAGCACCGGACGGACCGACCAGGGCTACCGTGGCTCCGGTGGGTACCTCGATCGAAAGGCCGGTCAAGGCGTTCCGATTGCCGTCGTAGGAAAATGTGACGTTTTCGAAACGGATACCTCCTTCGTGCCCAGCCAAAGCGACAGCATCGGGCCGATCAACGATGGCGGGAAGCGTATCCAGAACCAGGAACAGCCGCTGTGCGCTGGCCAGCCCCTCCTGAAGGGTGGCATTGACGTTGGACAGAGCTTTAAGGGGGCGATAGCAGGTCAGCAGCGAAGCAATGAAGGAGAAAAACGCTCCGGGGGTCATGCCGCTGTGGATCACCCGCCAGCCGCCATAGACCACGACCACGGTAATGGCCACGCCTCCCAAGGTTTCCATGATCGGACTGGAAAAGGCGCGGGTGACTTGAGCCTTCAGGTTGAGTTTAAAGATGGCCTCGATCAACTCGGCGATCCGCCTCTTCTCATAGGCCTCCATGCCATAGGCCTTGACCACCCGCACGCCCTGGAAATCCTGTTCCAGAAGCGTGGTCATGGCACCGATGTGCTCCTGGGTATTGACGGCGACCTTCCGCATCCGCCGACCCAGGCGCACGATCGGCAGCACTGCTGCCGGAAAGACGAAGAATGCCAGGGAGGCTAGTACCCAATCCTGGAAAAACATGTTTGCAATCAAGCCGACAAGGGTCAGCATCTCCTTGCCCAGATTGGTGAGCACGTCGGAAACGGCCCCGCGAAGCATCTGGACATCGTTGGTAAAGCGGGACACCAGCCGTCCGGTGGTGGTGGCCTGGAAGAACGGAACATCCATGCCGATCAGGTGGTTGAACAGGCGTATCTGCATGTTGGCGACAACCCGCAGACCGACGAAACTCATCATCGCCGCCTGGCCGAAATCAGCGACCCCCTTGATGATGAAGGTGAACAGGATGAGCAGGCCGACCGGCAGCAGCTTGTCCGAATCCCTGGCCATGAACACGTCATCGACAACCGGCTTGAGCAGATAGGTGCTGAGCGCCGTGGCCGCCGCCACCAGCGCCATCATCAGGACCGCCAGAATGATTCTTGACGCATAGGGGCGCACCGCCTCACGCAACAGACGACGGCCCAGCACGACGGTCGAAGAGTCCAGGGGGAGTTTCGATTTATCCAAGGTTCGCTTTGCGGTAACCGGGTTCAGACGCGCCGCGCGACCCTATCATGTTCCCCGGGAATCGGAAAAGATCTTCCGAGCCACTGAAGTGGTATCGCCGCAATACTGGTGCTCCATCAGGTAATGCTGGTAAGACATACACAAGAGAAGATATCAATGG
>JBKACM010000375.1:0-2006 GCA_046269335.1 Alphaproteobacteria bacterium
GGCTATATCTTCCGTGTATGGCTGAAAGATGATACCACGGATATGTCAAAGACTCTGACCGCCCTGGACAAGGCGCTGGGACGTGCGGAGTTCGTGGCGGAACGGATGTGGCGTGGCCCGGGGCCGCGTCGGGGTCGGGCTGGAATGGCTGACCTGGGGGTGGGATAGGAAGTCCGGAGAACTGGCGCACGGGGTTATTGTGCGCTGCAACAAAAACGGCTTGACGTCCCGGCCGTGCGGCGCTATGTTGCACCGCAGCAAGGGAAAGAATGTGAGGAGGAACTGAGAGATGGGTAAGCAGCCTGACAATTTCTTCGATTTCGACATCACCAAGATGATGGACGTCAGCAAGATGATGGACGTCACCAAGATGATGGGTGAGTTCAAGATGCCTGGCGTCGATATGGAATCGATCCTGGTCAGCCAGCGCAAGAACATCGAGGCTCTGACGGCCGCCAATCGTCTGGCCTTCGAGGGCATCCAGGCGATGATGAAGCGCCAGACGGAAATTCTGCGTCAGACCATGCAGGAAGTCGCGGAAGCCACCCAGGGGATGGCCGGTACCGCTTCGCCGCAGGAGAAGCTGGCCAAACAGACCGCGCTGGCCAAGGAGGCCTTCGAGCGTTCCCTGGCCAACATGCGCGAAATGTCCGAAATGGTCGCCAAGTCGAACAGCGAGGTGTTCGAGCTCCTGAACGTCCGCTTCGGCCAGGTCCTTGACGAGTTGAAGGACGTCATGGTGAAGGCCGGTGACAAGGTCGCCGCGAAGAAGTAGTCCGTCTTCCCGTTCTCGCGGGTTCCATAAAAGCCATCCGGGGCGGTCGTTCGCAGGGACGACCGCCCTGGTCTTTGAGAACAGGAGGCTAGGCCCCTGACATCCATCCGTTCCAGCGAAGCCTTGTCCGGGGAGGGTTCCAGTCGCGGTGCCGCCCTGGAGCTGCTTCAGGCTGTTCTGCGTCACCGCCGTCCCCTGGATGAGGCAATGGACGACCTGCCGGCGCTGGCGGCGCTGTCCGGCCGCGATCGCGCTTTCGTGCGTTGTCTGGTGGCAACGACGCTGCGTCATCTGGGGGTGATCGACGCCCTGGTCGACCGTTGTTTGGAACATCCCCTGCCCTCCAAGCGGAGTGAAATCCTGGGCATCCTGCGTCTGGGCACCGCCCAGAGCCTGTTCCTGGACATCCCCGCCCACGCCGCCGTCGATACCATGGTCAACCTGGCCGCCCGGACGGAGGGAGGAGCCTACAAGGGGCTGGTCAATGCGGTGTTGCGCCGCCTGGCCCGCGAGGGCCGCGAAATAATGGCAGACCTTGACGCCGCCTGGAGCAATACGCCGCCCTGGCTATGGCAATCCTGGAGTTCGGTGTGGGGAGAAACCGTCTGCCGCCGGATCGCCGAGGCCAACCAGAAGGAAGCCCCCCTGGATCTGACGGTTCGGGGAGAGGCCGACGGGTGGGCCGAGCGCCTGAAGGCCCAGGTTCTGCCGACCGGGTCCTTGCGTCTACCTTCGGGTGGTGCGCCGGTCTCGGAACTGCCGGGTTATGACGAGGGTGGATGGTGGGTTCAGGACGCCGCCGCCTCGCTGCCCGTGCATCTGTTCGGAGAGCTTCGAGGCCGGAACGTGATCGACCTGTGCGCGGCACCCGGCGGCAAGACGGCCCAGATGGCGGCGGCCGGTGCGAACGTTACCGCCGTGGACCGTTCCCCCAGGCGTCTGAAACGGCTTTCCGACAACCTCGCCCGACTGGGGCTTTCCGCCACCACCGTGGTCGCCGATGCCACTTCCTGGCGACCGGCCGTACTGGCGGATGCGGTGCTTCTGGACGCTCCCTGTTCGGCGACCGGTACCATCCGCAGGCACCCCGACGTCCCGCACCTGAAGACATCCGACGACGTGAACAGGATGCGGCAGCTACAGGCGGCTCTGCTGGCCCAGGCCGCCACCATGGTCAGGTCGGGGGGGATGTTGATCTATTGCGTGTGCTCCCTGCAACCCGAGGAACGGG
>JBKACM010000376.1:0-1993 GCA_046269335.1 Alphaproteobacteria bacterium
ATACGTCCCTTCTCCTGGAACTGGTGGGGGGGGGCCACCGAAATGCTGGCCCCCCTTTACGAACAGTACGTCGAGACCACCCAGCCTCTGGTGGAGGAGCTGCTGGCGGCTCTCGGTCAGGAGGATTTCGAGACGGCACGGAAGAAAGCCCATTCTTGCGCCGGTGCCTCCAAGACGGCGGGGGCAATGCGTTTTGGCGCAATGTGTTCCCGCATCGAAAAGGCGATAGTTCAGAAGGATTTCCCAATGGCCAAGGAATTGGGCGGCTTCGTAGGTGAAGCCTTCGCCCAGGTCGTCCAGGCAATACAGGAAATTTCGTGACGGCTCGAAACCCGGTATGAAACACTCGCGAAAGACCAGGGAACCCCCCGGGTTCAATGACTCCCAACCGCCACCACCACCGGCCTCCGGTCGTGATCCGGCCGTCATATCGATGCTTCTGTCCCTGTTTTTGTTGCTGCTGATATTTTTCGTCGTCCTCGACTCGATGATGGTACCCAGCACCAGCCGCATCCGCACGGTCACCCAGAGCCTCGCCCGGACCTTTGATCCATCGAATGATGCCGAGACCTGGCCCGATCGCCTTCACCCACCCGGTACCCCGGTGCCCTTCTTCGACAGGACACGGGACGTGGTAGAAACGGCGATACCGGCGGTGAAGGTGAAAATACTGCGGCCCGGGAACCTGATGCAGGCCACCTTCCACACCGAGGCACTGTTCTTTCCCGACCAGGCAACCTTGCGCCCGGCCCAGGGTCAGTTGCTCGACCGTCTGGTGGCGGCCTTGAGTGTCCAGCCGGACGGTCGGCGTTACGAGATGGAGTTTCTGATCGGAAGCGGCCCGGGCCAGACCCTGCCTACCCGGCAGAGCCTGGAGACGGCCCGCGCCGGCACGATAGGACGGGAGATGAGCAGCCGTGGAATGCCACCGAATACCCTGAAGGTCGGAATCGAGCCCGGCGATGCCAGCGAGACCCGCATGATCTTCCGGGTGGTGGAAGAAGACTCCGCCGGGGCTGCGAAATAGCCGGGGTATCCTACAAAATCGCCAGCACGAACTCCGGCGGCCGACCGATGGCGGCCTTGCCGTTGGCAACGACGATCGGGCGCTCAATGACCGCCGGGTTGGCGACCATGGCCTTGATCAAGGCCTCATCGCTCAGGCCCGGGTCGTTCAGACCCACCTCGCCGGCTTCCTTTTTGCGCAGAAGATCGCGAGGCCTGAAACCAAGCAGCCGCAGGATTTCCGTCAGCTCCGACACGGTCGGCGGCTGGTTCATGTACTCCACCACCGTCGGAGAAAGGCCACGTTCCTGCAACAGCGCCAGGGTGGAGCGTGACTTGCTGCACCGGGGGTTATGGTAGATCTTCACGTCCATGGCCTTGGCTCCCGCTGGAAATTTTATACTTCGGCATCAATGACATGACGGGCAATTTCGATCGAAAACCCGGCCCGCGCCAAAACCGCCAGATCCTTCATCCGCCACGACGCCCGCTGTTCCGCTGGCCTGTACGGCCCCAGCTTTCGCCTGCGAGCCAGTACGAACGCCGCCTCCATCTCGTCCTGGCCAGGCTCGCCCGTGTTCTCCGTCGCCGCGACCGCCCGGGCCACGTCCTCCGAAGAAACCCCCCGGCTCAGAAGCTCGGCCCGGATGGCTCGCCCGGAGCGCCCCTGACGGCGCAGGGTCAGAATCCTGGCCTCGGCGTATCGGGCATCGTCCAGGTAGCCGCGCCCGGCAAGATGGGCTACCACCTCCGCCACCCAGGCTTCCGCCGTGGCCCGATCGGTGCCATGGCGATACACTGACCGTTCCACGCGCCGCATCAGCACCTGACGCAACCGGTCGGCTGAACTGGAATAGCGCTCCAGGTAGTGGAGGGCAATATTCTCCAGGGACTTCCGGGTCACCGGAGCAGCTTATGAGTTCAAGAGGGGATCGCACCTGGCGAAATGGCATCCGCACATTCACATGCTCGCCCTGGTACCCAAGGG
>JBKACM010000377.1:0-1988 GCA_046269335.1 Alphaproteobacteria bacterium
GTTTGCAGATGCGATCCACCTGGCCATAGGGCAGTTGCAGCACCCGGCCCACGTCCCGCAGCACCGCCCGAGCCTGTAGCTTGCCGAAGGTGATGATCTGGGCCACGTTCATGTGGCCGTACTTCTTCTGCACGTACCGGATCACCTCGTCCCGGCGGTCCTGGCAGAAATCGATGTCGAAGTCTGGCATCGACACCCGTTCCGGGTTGAGGAAGCGCTCGAACAGAAGACCGAAGCGCAAGGGGTCCAGGTCGGTGATGGTCAAGGCCCATGCCACCACCGAGCCAGCCCCGGAGCCGCGTCCCGGTCCCACCGGAATCCCCTGGGTCTTCGCCCATTGGATAAAGTCGGCCACGATCAGAAAATAACCGGGAAACTGCATCTTTTCGATCACGTCCAGCTCGTACTCCAGCCGTTCGTGATAGGCGCGGAAGCGATGGGGGTCCTCCCCTTCCTCTTCCTCTTCGGCCTCCTGTCCGGGGGGAGGCCGCATCGCCTCCAGACGCCGCCGCAACCCCTCGCGGGCCATGCGGCGCAACTCCTCCGTCTCGGAATGGCCGGCCTCGACAGGATAGGGTGGCAGGATCGGGGCGTGCCTGTTCACCAGAAAGGCACAGCGCCGGGCCACCACCAGGGTGTTGTCGATGGCCTCGGGCAGGTCGGCGAACAGGGTCCGCATTTCCTCCGCCGACTTGAAATAGTGCTCCGGCGATAACCGCCTCCGGTCCGTCTGGGTGAGGTAGGCCCCGGCGGCGATGCAAATCAGGGCGTCGTGGGCCTGGTGCATGTCCGGCGTGGGGAAGAACGGCTCATTGGTGGCCACCAGCGGCAGGTCGAGGGCGTAAGCCAGGTCGATCAGCATCGGTTCGATACGGTCCTCGGTCTCAAGACCATGGCGCATCAGCTCCACATAGGTGCGGCCTGGGAAGCTATTGGCCAGGGTACGTAGCATCTCCTCGGCCCGGGGAATCTGCCCCTCCGCCAGCAACCGCCCCACCGGTCCCGCCGGCCCGCCGGTCAGCAGCAAAAGACCCGCGTTCCAGGTGGCGAGGTCCTTCAGTCCCACCTGGGGGGGCTCGTCATGACTCTCCAGAAAGGCCTTGCCCACCAGCTTCAGCAGATTGGTGTAGCCGGTGTCGTTCTGGACCAGCAGCACCACGGAATCCGGGTCCAGGGGACGACCCGGCCGCTGCGGAGCCCGGTGAAGGTCGCCGTCCTCGCGCCGCAGGGCAAGCTGGCAGCCGATGATGGGCTGGATACCGGCTTCGGCGCAGGCGGTGGAAAAATCCAGGGCCCCGAACAGGTTGTTGGTGTCGGCGATGCCCACCGCCGGCATGCGGAACTTCTGGCACAGCTTGACCAGGTCCTTGATGCGGATCGCCCCCTCGGAGAGGGAATAGGCGGTATGAACCCGCAGATGGACGAAGTCGGCATGGGCCATTTTCAGGCTCTCAGGACGGCTGCTTCAGGACGATGATGAGATTGTGTTCGAAGACAATCTGCCGGATCGAGCGGGCCAGGGACAGCCGTTTCGGGTCCACATCATCGGTTGTCATGAATTCCTGGTGATTGAGGTACTTCGCCAGAGAGAGAAAATAACCCATGCAGGTGGATTCAAATGCGGGATCGGTGACATGCGCGCCGTCCCAGCGGTCCTTGGACCAGTACGAGGTCTGCACGTCCTCCACCACGTAGACGCCCCCCTGTTTCAGGGTGGGAAAAAGAACCTCGAAGGTGAAAATCTGGTGGCGATTGAGATGGGACCCGTCGTCAATGATGACGTCGAACGGCCCGTCTTCCCGACACAGTCGGTCCAGATCCGACCGGGAGGACTGATCGAGCCGATGAATCCGGGTCCGCCAGGCGTTCAGCTCGTGCTTGGGCTCGATATCGCAGGCGGCAATCCGGGCGAAGGGAAAATAGCACTGCCAGGCGTTCAGGGACTGGCCGCCCACCTGCCGGTCATTGCCGCCGATGCCGATTTCCAA
>JBKACM010000378.1:0-1986 GCA_046269335.1 Alphaproteobacteria bacterium
CGATGACGGCGGGGATGGCAGCCACCAGACCCAGCGCCGTGGCGAACAGGGCCTCGGCGATGCCGGGGGCGACCACCGCCAGACTGGTATTCTTCGACATGCCGATGGCATGAAAGCTGTTCATGAT
This sequence comes from Alphaproteobacteria bacterium, assembly GCA_046269335.1. Taxonomy (GTDB): domain Bacteria; phylum Pseudomonadota; class Alphaproteobacteria; order Rhodospirillales; family Rhodospirillaceae; genus JADFXL01. The sequence continues at coordinate 128 of JBKACM010000378.1, forward strand.
GCCCCAGACGGTGCCGAACAGGCCGATGAACGGTGCCACCGAGCCCGTGGAGGCCAGAAAGCCCACCCTACGCTCCAACTGGTCCATTTCCCGCCCCAGAACCACCGCATGACCCGATCGATGCGCTGGGGCAGGCTGCCCCGCCCGGCCTCGCCCCGCGCCACGCCCCGTGCCGTCGCCCGTCGCCACTCCCGCATGGCGGCGATGAACACCGAGGTCATGGGGTCGGCGGGCCGGTTGCCGATCCGGTCGTACAGCTCATCGAGCGAGCCCCCTGACCAGAAGCTTTCCTCGAAATGGTCGGCCCTGGCGTTCAGGCGCCGGATGCGGACCACCTTGTCGAAGATGATGGTCCACGACCAGAAGGAGGCTCCGAGCAAAAGCAGGATCACCGACTTCACGATGAAATCGGCGTGGACGAACAAGGACCACATGGATAGATCCGTTGCCGCCGCAACCGATCCACCCAACGCCACGGTTTCAACAACGTGCTGTTCCATCAGCGTATTCCGCTATGCTGCATTGAGAAACTCCTTGAGCGCGTCCCGAAGCCCGGTCGGCAGGCGCGTCGGTCGCAGGTTGTCGAGACGTATGCAAGCCAGGGTCGTCCGTATCGTCACGATCGGTACGGCCCGTCTCACCACCGCCTGATGGCACGACACGGTGGCACCACTGACCCCGGTCAGCAACGTCTCCACCTGTAGTACGTCATCCAGCACCGCCGGGGCTATATATTCCGTCTCGCAGCGTCGAACCGCAAGAGCCATGGCCACCCCCGTTGTTCCGCCTGACACCAGATCGCTGTGGCGATGACCAAGACGCCGGACCATCTCGGTTCGCGCCCGTTCGGCATACCTCAGATAGTTGGCGTAGTAAACCACGCCGCCGGCATCGGTGTCTTCGATGTACACGCGAAGCGGGAAAATATGTACTCGCCCCTGAAAATCGCCGAGCATCGCCGGTGGTTCGGACGGTGGGACCGCCGGAACGCTGAAGTCAGCCATCGGTCTCCTCCATGTCTGTCAGGAAATCAAGTTGCGCCTCGGTTGGTATCTCCCGGTTCGGCACTCCGAGGCCCAGGTGACGAAAGCCGTTGTCGGTCAGCATTCGGCCTCTGGGAGTTCGTTGCAACAGTCCCTTCTGGAGCAGAAAGGGTTCAATCACCTCCTCCAGGGTGTCGCGTTCCTCCGACAGCACCGCCGCGAGAGTCTCCACTCCCACCGGTCCGCCGCCGAAACTGAGGGCGATGCTGGTCATGTAACGTCGGTCCAGGGCATCCAGGCCCAGGGCATCGACGTCGAGTCGACGTAGGGCGGCATCGGCAACCCTGGCATCCACCGGCAGGGTCCCGGCCACCACGGCGAAATCCCGTACCCGTCGCAGCAGTCGGCCGGCGACCCGGGGGGTGCCCCGCGACCGGCCGGCGATCTCGCGCGCGCCGGGAGGGGTCATCTCCAGTTTCAGCACCCGCGCCCCGCGCTCCACGATCAATTCCAACTCCGCCGGGCCATAGAACTCCAGCCGCAGGGGAATGCCGAACCGGTCCCGCAGCGGCGTGGTCAGGAGCCCGGTCCGTGTCGTGGCTCCCACCAGGGTGAAGGGCTGAAGATCGATGCGCACCGACCGTGCCGCCGGTCCCTCGCCGATGATCAGGTCGAGCTGGAAATCCTCCATGGCGGAATACAGCACTTCTTCTATGGCCGGGCTCAGGCGGTGGATTTCGTCGATGAACAGCACGTCCCGGGGTTCCAGGTTGGTCAGGACCGCCGCCAGGTCACCGGCCTTGGTGCGTCTCTACCAGAGAGCGAGGGATTTTTTAACTTGAACAACACACCGTTCAACACAACTGTTGCTAATAC
>JBKACM010000379.1:0-1984 GCA_046269335.1 Alphaproteobacteria bacterium
TGTGCGCGCAAGCCAAGGGCGCGGACGCGCCCGCCCGGCGATTGAGGGGCATGAATAAATTAGGGGTAATCGGGTTCACCCGATTACCCCTGGCTAGCCTTGTCTTGACCAAGGACTAAATCAGTCCTATTTAAGACGCTCAGCCGTGCCTTGGGCGCGAACAGGAGGCAGCATTCATGTTCATTCAAACTGAACCCACACCCAACCCCGCAACCCTGAAGTTTCTGCCGGGCCGTCAGGTCATGCCCCACGGCACCGCCGACTTTCCCGATTCGAAGAACGCCCAGGCTTCCCCTCTGGCGGGTCGCCTGTTCGAGGTGGAGGGGGTGCGAGGCGTGTTTCTGGGATCGGATTTCGTGAGCATTACCAAGGCGGACGGGGTCTCCTGGCAGGAACTGAAGCCGTTGGTCCTGGGCACCATCGTCCAGCATTTCGTCTCCGGCGATCCGGTCGTGTTCGAGGATCAACTGGCGGGCCGGACCTCCGATGGCGACAGTGCCGTGGTCACGAAGATCAAGGAACTGCTGGATACGCGGGTGCGGCCTGCCGTGGCTCGGGATGGCGGCGACATCATCTATCGGGATTTCCGGGATGGAGTCGTGTTCCTGCGCATGCAGGGGGCTTGTTCCGGATGTCCAAGCTCCACGGCCACCCTTCGCCACGGCATAGAGAACATGCTCAAGCATTTTATTCCGGAGGTGATCGGCGTCCGCGCGGTCGAATAGGCCGCAGGCATCCCGTAATCCCTTGATACGGGCTCGATAAGCCGTGAGCCGATGGCTCCGAGGGGCCGGTCGTTCCAAACCGGTCCCCTACCCTCCTCCCACCCGATAGGAATAGGGAATCCCCCCTCCGGCCCGTGACAATGGCTTCCCCACCCAACTGGGCGGCTTGTCCGGGGGGCGTCATTTCGATATGGCATGAGCGTCGTAGGTATCGCACCGCACAACATATGGCGTGTGGAGTGAGCAGCATCCCCCCAGGCGATCGTGTGGGTTCCACCAATCAGGAACTGGAGGTATACGGGCATGACTCACGGCATACTCAGAAAGACCCGGATCGAGCGAGCGGCACTGGGCGCCATGGCGCTGTCCGTCGTCGTGCTGTACGGCGTGGCGTGGCCGGTCGGTGGTCATCATAGCCTGTGGCGTTCCCTTCGCCTGGGCTGGTTCGGCAATCACACTTCGGTTCCCATGCCGCCCTCGCCCTATCCTTCGGGAAGCCCTTCCCTGAAGGGTGGGTTGGCGCACCAGTACCCGGGACGGATCGGGAGCCAGGAGGACGGTTCCAGGAAACCCGGTGCGCTGGAGTTGAAGGCGGCACTCGACCGGATGAACTATTCCCTCGCCGCTGTCGCCGAAGGGGTGGCGGAAGTGCCCCGCCTGTCCCTGGATTTCGTCCCCGACGATATGGACGTCCTGAGCGACGCGGAGCAGCGCAAGGACGTGTTCCTGCGCATGGTTCTGCCCCTAGTGCTGAAGGTCAACGAGGAAATCCGTGCCGACCGCAACCGGCTGGCCCGGATGATGCGTACCCTGAACGCCCACCGTCCGCTGTCCGCCACGGATCAGGCGTGGCTTGACGAGCTTGCCGTCGCCTACCACCTGCGGCCCCCGGTGTCCATCGGGCGGCTGCTGAGGCATGTGGACATCGTGCCTCCCTCCCTGGCCCTGGCCCAGGCGGCGACGGAAAGCGGCTGGGGAACCTCGCGATTCGCCAGCGAAGGCAACGCCCTGTTCGGCCAGGTATCCACCGCCGAGGGCGGGGGGCTGGTTCCCAGGGCATCCTCGAACTCTTCAAAGACGATCAGCGTCAAGACCTTCGCCTCGCCCCTGGATGCGGTGGCCGCCTACGTGCGCAACCTGAACACTAATCTGCGGAATGTCATTGCCATCGGGACTTGCTGACGAAGATAACTTGCCAACTGGTTTCCAAATCATGGCGCCAGCGATGGAAGATCACCGTTTATATAACGCAGGTGCAG
>JBKACM010000380.1:0-1979 GCA_046269335.1 Alphaproteobacteria bacterium
GCCGCGTCCCAGGGACAGCGTCACACCGCGAAACAGCGGCGTCCCGCCGAACGTCAGCCAGGCGTCGCGCAGGGACAGCAGGGGAGGTGGGGGCATGTCGGATCGGACTCCTTTAACTCACGCTGCATCCCTGGGCTTGATTTGCCCGATATCGGGCGCGGACGTCAACGCCGCCGCAAGGTCGAACATTGATTGCAGGTTGCACCAGAACTCTGGTCCGGTGCCGAAATATCGGCCGAGCCGCAGTGCGGTGTCGGCGGTGATGGGGGCCTCCTCACGCTCCAGACGCTCAATGCGAGTGCGCGGCACGTGGCAAGCCTTGGCGACGGCATAGGACGTGAGGTTCAGCGGCACAAGGAATTCCTCGCGGAGGATTTCCCCGGGGTGAACGGGGGGCTGCGGACCGATCCTCATTTCATCCTCTCCTCAATGATAGTCGGTAATTTCGACCTCTTCGGCGTGTCCATCGCGCCAGACGAAGCAGATACGCCACTGGTCGTTGATGCGAATGCTGTGCTGACCGACGCGGCTTCCCCGCAAGACTTCCAGCCGGTTTCCTGGCGGCTGGCGCAGGGCGACCAGGTCGACGGCTGCCGCCAACATTGCCAGCTTGCGTTGGGCTGGGCGGATCAGATCGGCCGGAAATCCTTTCGGAGCCTGACCGTTCCAGATGGCTTCGGTGATTTTGCTCTTGAAGCTCTGGATCATCGATTCAATCCGCCTATTGATGAAATTATAGTATCGTCACGTGATACGCACATCAAGACTCAAGCACGACCTTGTTGTGGCGAAGCCTGGCCGGCCCGTGTAGTGTGGTGGCGTGCCGTCGTTCATGGAGGTTTACCGGTTGAAGTACGTCAGCACGCGGGGCAAAGCGCCCGTTCTCACGTTCGAGGACGTTCTCCTGACCGGGCTTGCCCGGGACGGCGGGCTTTACGTGCCGGAGTCCTGGCCCACCTTCGAGGCCGAGGAGATCCGCGATCTGCGTGGTCTGACCTATGCCGAAATGGCGGTCGCGGTCATGCTGCCCTACGTGGGGGCCGCTGTCACCGAGAGCGAACTGGCCGACATCGTCGACGCCAGCTATGCCGGCTTTGGGCACGGAGCGGTGGCGCCCCTGAAGCAGATTGGTCCGGATCAATGGCTCTTGGAGCTGTTTCACGGTCCGACCCTGGCGTTCAAGGACTACGCCATGCAGTTTCTGGGGCGCATGTTCGAGCACGTGCTGACCCAGCGCGGTGAGCGGGTGGTGATCGTGGGGGCCACCTCGGGGGACACCGGTTCGGCGGCCATCGAGGCCTTCCGGGGGCGGGAGGCGGTGGACATCTTCATCCTGCACCCGAAGGGCCGGGTATCGGAGGTCCAGCGTCGCCAGATGACCACCGTACTGGCGGACAACGTCCACAATATCGCCGTCGAGGGCACCTTCGACGACTGTCAGGACCTGGTCAAGGCCCTGTTCAACGATCTCGCCTTCCGGGACGAGATGCGGCTGTCGGCGGTCAACTCCATCAACTGGGCCCGCATCATGGCTCAGACGGTTTACTATTTCTGGGCGGCGGTATCCCTGGGGGCACCCGACCGGCCGGTGGCGTTTTCGGTTCCCACCGGCAATTTCGGCAACGTGTTCGCGGGCTATGTGGCTCAGGCCATGGGGTTGCCGGTGGATCGCTTCATCATCGGCTCCAACAGCAACGACATCCTCACCCGCTTTTTCGAGAGCGGAGCGATGGCGATGGCTCCGGTGGTTCCGACCCTGAGCCCCAGCATGGACATCCAGGTCTCCTCCAATTTCGAGCGGCTCCTGTTCGAGCTTTACGGGCGGGACGGGGCGGAGATCACCCGGATCATGACCGAATTCCGCGATACCGGCCAGTTCACCATCGATGGCTCCCTGTTGCAGGAAGCGCGGGAGCTGTTCCGTGGGTTCAGTCGCGATGATGCGGAGACCAGCGCGACCATCGCCGCCATGTATGCCG
>JBKACM010000037.1:0-15026 GCA_046269335.1 Alphaproteobacteria bacterium
TAACCTTACAATGAACCCTCCAAGTTTACCTTCGTTTTTGGTTCCAGGTTTACCCTCAAAGAGGCCTTGACTCGTGCCGTTGGTATCAAGCCCGCGCGGCGCCTGAGCGAAACCCGCTCCGCACGAAGTCAAAACTTCGTGCGGATGGTATGAGACATAGACGCCGCCCCCCCGTTCCCCCCTGTCCATCCGGCGGATGACCATGGAACGACGTTTTCGCTGCACTGCCTGCGGCAAATGTTGTCGGGGGTGGTTGCCGCTGACGGTCCGGGACGCCCTGGCCAATGCCGGGCGGTTCCCCCTGGCGATGGTATGGACCCCGATACGGCCGGGTCACAAGGCCTTTGAAATCACCCAGCGGCTGGGAACGACGGTGCAACTCGGCAAGCGTGATTCGCTTGCGGTGCGTATCCTGCCCACTAGCTACCTGCCACCGACCTTCTCCTGTCCCGCCCTGACCGAGGATGGTCTTTGCGGGATTCACGACCACAAGCCGATCCGTTGCCGTACCATGCCCTTCCTGGCCCTGCGCGAAGAAGGAGACCAGCGGGAAATGCTGGTGCCCCGTCCCGGCTGGGCCTGCGACACCGGGGATACGGCCGAGGTGGTCTATCGGGATCGGACCATCCTGCAACGGGAGGCCTTCGACCAGGAACGGGCGGAGTTCCTGGCCCAACTCCCCACCCTGCGGGCCTACGCCGAGCGGGTGCTGTCCACCACCCCCAGCCTACCCCAGACCCTGGACAAGGTCAGCCGCAAGCCCGGAGGCGGCCACGTGGTGATCGGATTCGCCACCCTGCTCCGACGGCTGGGCCGAGAGCAACAGGTGGGAGTGGCCCAGGCACAACGGCTGGTGCTGTCCGACATGGCCGCCAGAACGGCCGGAGTGCCGGCCCTGGGGGAATACCACCGGCAATACCTCGACTGGGCAGGAGAGATGGAACGCGAGGCCGCCAGGGCCGGGGAATGAGCGGGGAGCGCGAGGGCCTCAGGCCCTCGCATCTTTGGTTCTTGGGTTGTTTTTCAGCGGCACAAGCCTCACCCCACGTACCTGGAAATATCCACCTCGTCCATTTGTTCCGGCAGTAAATAACGTTCCGCATAACGCCTGTAGACCCCGGAGGTCAGGAACAGATCGAACAGGTCCGGATCGATGTGCTTGTCCTTCTTGAAGAAGCTCAGGATCTTCACGGACTCGGACAGGGTCTTCGGCTTCTTGTACGGCCGGTCCGAGGCGGTCAGTGCCTCGAAGATATCGGAAATGGCAATGATACGGGCGGGAATGGACAGGCCCCCCGCGTCCAGTTGACGGGGGTAACCAGTGCCGATCAGCGTTTCATGATGAGCCCCGGCGTATTCCGAAACCCGGAGCAGATTTTTCGGGAAAGGCAGCCGTTCCAGCATGAGGATGGTCTGGATGGAGTGTTCGTTGACCTTGAAACGCTCTTCCTCGGTCAGGGTGCCGCGCCCGATGGACAGGTTGTAAAGTTCTCCCAGATTGTAGAGATGCTCCGGAATCCGGATCTTGAAGCCGTAACGGGCATCGAACATCGCGGAATCAGAGGTACGGGGGATGACGTGATATGGCTTGTCGGCCAACAGCGCCTCTTGAACCGGCAACGGCAGGGGGGGACCCGGATAGCGGCCCAACTCGTCATGGGCGAGTCCCAGGCGATCATCGAAATGGCGCATCCAGGTGCGGGTAGCGATGCTCTTCAGCCGCTCCAGCTTGTCGGGGGCCATGAACTCCCCCCCCAGATTGCACTCGGCGAGAAAGGCAAAATCATCGGTCAGAATGGCCTTCTCGGCCTCATAGGCCGCCTCGGCCTCGGCGGGGGACGTGCCGCCGGCGATGGCCTCCAGCATGGAGATACGGGCATCCCGCAGCAGGACCTCGAACCGGGTACGCACCTCGTGGATGCGGTTGTAGATGGTCTCCAGTTTGCTGGCCTTGTCGACGACGAATTCAGGTGTGGTGACCTTGCCGCAGTCGTGCAACCAGGCACCGATCCTGAACTCGCGCCACTCATCGGGGCTGTCGAACCGGAAGCTGGCCAATGACCCTTCACTCACCCTGCCGGCCTCCTCGGCCAGCATCAGCGACAGTTCCGGAACGCGCTCGCAGTGACCACCGGTATAGGGACTCTTCGCGTCGATGGCCCCGGCGATGATCTGGATCATGGCGTCCATCAGCCGTTCCTGCGCGTCGAGCAATTCCCTGTTGTAGAGCGCCGTGGCCGCCTGCGCCGCCAGGGCCTCGACAAAGCGCTGGTTCTCCGTCGAAAAGGGAACGACGGTCGAACTTCCCGCCATGCGGGCGTTGATCAGTTGCAGGGCCCCGATGACCTCGCCGCCACGCGGCTTCAGTGGCACCGTCAGGAACGAGGTGGAGCGATAACCGCTGCGCTGGTCGAAAGCCCGGGTGCCGGAAAAATCGAACTCGGCGTTGTCGTAGGCGTCGGCGATGTTGACGGTGGCCTGTTCATGCACGGCATGGCTGACGACATTGTGGTGATTGGCCACGCCATCGTCGCCAAACAGCGGCACCGGCGGCAGGGTCGGCGATGCCTCGCCGACCCCCCCCATGGAAACACCGAGGCTGTCATTGCGAAGGATCTGGAAACGCAACCGGTTTTCTTCCCGCATGTACAGAGTGCCGCCATCGGCGTTGGTCAGCTCCTTGGCTCCGCCCAGAATCATGTCCATGAGCCGACCGGAGTCGCGCTCGGCGGACAGGGCAATACCCAGTTCCACCAGTTGCACCAGCTGATGGCGCGTCCTCTCCACCTCGTCGGTGCGGGTGGCGATGGTTTCCTCCATCAGGGCAAAGACTTCCCCGAGTTCGTGAAATTCCTTGATGAACGAGGCACGTGGCTTTATTTCGGAAAAGCTGAAATCCCGAATCCGGGCCGCCTCGGTCATCAGGTGACGCACGGAACGGGCGATCGCCCTGGAGAAGGCAAAGGAGATCGGCAGCACGACCAGCAGAATCGCCATCGTAATGAGGAGAATGCGGCGCTGCATGTCGTCAATGGGACCGGTGAAGTCGGCAAAGGGCGAGACGATGCCGACACCGATGGACTGACCATCCCGACTTGTCCATCGGGACCAGTGCACCAGGGCACTGCCCCGGCTGGTGGGAACAATCTGCGCCCGGTCCACGACAAGGCCTGGGGTCAGGGCGGACAACAGCGGCAAGCCCAGTCCATCGATCCCGGCCAGGGGTTCGAATCTCCCCCCCGGGGACGGCAGGAGGGCGGGGGAGAGGGCCATGACGCGGCGTTTCGCATCCAGCAATACCGCCCCTCCGTTCGGAGATATGTCCTGGCGTGCCAGAAAATCCGACAACCCGGTCAAGGAAATGTTGACACCGATGACGGCCGTCGTCCCTCCGACCCGCTGCGACACGGTCAGGCCTGGTGCCTGGAGAGAGGCGAAGACATAAGGTTCGGAAAGCACGGCCCCTTCCGTCGCCAGGACCGACGTGTACCAGGACCGGGAGCGCGGGTCGTATTCCACCGGCTGGATCACGTCCGCTCCCAGTATCCTTGACGTCCCGTCGAGAAAGGTTCGATGCTCCCGGCGGTTGCCGTCATCGCCCACGGAGATGGCGCGCAGGATGACGCTGGTTCCCTCCGGAGCCTTGTTGGATGCAAGAATGCGCCTGTTGCCGTTGACGGCGATCGCCTGGAGGAAGGCACCATCGGCGTGCCCGACGTACACGGCGTACAGATCCGGAGCCTGCTTCAGGGAGCGCACCAGGAAGGGGGTCAGCGGATGGTCCATGGCGTCCCCACGAACCGGCTCGGCGGCGGCAGCCAGGGAGGCCCCCAGCCCGGCCAGTTCGATCATATCTCCAATCTGCCGGTCGATGCGATCCACGATCCGGGCGGAGATTTCCTCGAACTGGCGACGGGCCCCATCCTCGGCAGCCTGCGTGCTGGCGAACAAAACACCGGCCGCCATGGCGACGGCCATCGTGACGACCACGGCGACGACCAGGAGAACGATGCTGAACTGAAGCCCAAGACGTGACTTTGCCAAAACCCGCCCCTTGATCCGTTCATTCACGTTCGCGAGCACCAACGCCGTCACATATCTCTTTTGGGATAGCAAGGCCTCCGCCAGAGGCGTACAATCGCCACAGGTCTTACTCTCTACCATTGTTGCCACTGAAAATCGATAACGATGGCGATAGAACGCCGATCCATCGTCTTTACGATGACGGAATTTGCCGAAGCGCTACAAGGTTTCGCTCTCAGCCTCGGTAAGGACATTCCCGCCACGACGTCGGGGCGCGCAGGGCTGGATTCCCGTCAGGAGAAACCGGCGACGCTCCATTTCGCGGCCGCCGAAGACCGGGAGGAAGCGGTCCTGTCCTTCTCCGCCGGCGAGACTGCCGAGGCCCTGGCACGGTTCTGCGTGGAACGGCATATTCCGATCCCGCAGGAGGCGACCAAGCGTGTCGCTCCATTCCAGGGAAACGTCGCTCTTCTGCTGGAGATGGGCAAAATCGACCTGCATGCCATGGTCGTCAGCCGGTCCGTTTCCATCAATGGCATCCTGCGGAGTCTGCTGGCCGGGGATGGCCTGCCCCCGATCTACTACACCTGGGTGAAGGATGGGGAATCCGCACTGCAACTGTTGAACAGGGGGGATGTTTCCATCGATATGATTTTCGTGAATTTCGATGTCAGGACGATCGAAGACATGGAGTTCGTCCGTACATTGAGAAAAAACGCAGACAACCGTCATTGTTTTGTACCGATTCTTGCCTTGCTGTTTGATACGGTCAGAGATCATTTTGGATCCATAAGACAACAGGGCGTGTCCGCGATCGTGCCCCTGCCTGCGACGAGAGATGTGTTGCTTCGTTACGTGAAACTGGCCTGCGGATATTGGGATGCCCCGTAGGCGGGAAAATTCCGTACAGAGATCGACACCGGATCGGACACATCCTTTATTGGAAATTCAGGGTTGAGAGTACGGGAATTTCAGGAGGCCAACCGGCGGGCACTGTCCGGATGGCAGGTTGACTTGCTACGTTTTCCGGGAAATCATCGTCCTCCGGGGTGCGGCGCGGCCGGCGGCCGTCTGACGGGCCCGTATACCGCTGATGGGGACGAAAATGTCTGAACAGAAATTCCGCCTGGTAACACGCAGTGACTTTGACGGGCTGGTTTGCGCCGTCCTGCTGAAGGATCTTGGCATCATCGACGACATCCTGTTCGTCCATCCCAAGGACATGCAGGACGGCAAGATCGAGATCACGGGGCGCGATATTACTACCAACCTGCCCTACGTGAAGGGCGTCCACCTGGCTTTCGATCACCACCTGAGCGAAACCATGCGGGTTGGCAAACAGGACAATCACGTCATCGATCCCAAAGCACCCTCGGCGGCACGGGTCGTCTATGACTACTACGGCGGCCAGTCGCGCTTTTCCGGGATTTCCCTGGAGATGATGCGGGCGGTGGATCAGGGGGATTCGGCCCAGTACGACCGGGAGGAAATCACCAACCCCAGGGGCTGGGCGCTGCTCAACTTCCTGATGGATGCCCGCACCGGTCTCGGCCGTTTTCGCGAATTCCGGATTTCCAACTATCAGTTGATGATGGACCTCATCGACTATTGTCGCAACCACACCATCGACCAGATCATGGCCTTGCCGGATGTGGCGGAGCGGGTCGAGTTGTACTTTTCCCAGCAGGACAAGTTCAAGGACCAGCTCAGCCGCTGCGCCACCGTCCACGGAAATCTGGTGGTGCTCGACCTGCGCAAGGAAGAGACGATCTTCGCGGGCAACCGGTTCCTGATCTACGCGGTGTACCCGGACTGCAATATCTCGATCCACGCGATGTGGGGCGTGAAGCAGCAGAATACGGTCTTCGCGGTCGGCAAATCGATTCTGAAACGGGATTCCAGGACCAATATCGGTCCCCTCATGCTTGAGTTCGGCGGTGGTGGCCACGAAAACGCCGGTACCTGTCAGGTGGCCAACGACCGGGCCGAGGCGACCCTTGCCACCCTGATCGCCAGAATCACCACCGACGGCTGATGCCCTGACCGTGACCGTAAGAACCTTGGCGTCGCGATGAGTCGAACCCGCCCCTGCATCCTGGTCGTGGACAGCGAGAGGGACAGTGCGGGTTCCCTTGTCGCGATGCTGAAGAGGGAATACGACACCCTGGTCGCCCACAGTGGCGAGGCGGCGTTGCGGCTCGTTGCCCAGGATCCCATGCCCGATCTCGTCCTGCTGGACACGGTGATGCCAGGGCTTGATGGTTACGAGGTCTGCCGACGGATCAAGGCCGATGCCGCCACCACCGGTATTCCGGTCATCCTCGTGACCGCATCGGAGGATACGGGGGACGAAACTTCCGGCTTTGCCGCCGGGGCCGCGGACTATGTCGGCAAGCGTCTGTCCCCACCGATCCTCAAGGCCAGGATCAAGACCCACCTGGAAAACAAGCTGGCCCGCGAATACCTGGGCCAGGCCCTGGGTACGCTGCTGGACAGCGAACGGCAGCGTCAGGCGGAATTGCGCAAGCTGTCCGAGGCCATCAATCAGAGCCCGGTTGCCATCACCATCGCCGATCCCCATGGAACCATCGAATACGCCAACGGCTCTTCCCTGGCTCTGCATTGGCGCAACAAGAACCCCATGGGACGCGAAATGGACCTGTTCGGTGCCGTCTCCGAACAGGAAATCAAATCCATTCTCGACAACCTGACCCGGAACGGCGGCGAGTGGAGCCGTGTCCTGCGATACGAGACCGTGGACGGCGAAGCCCTGATCACCCGGGCCAAGATCTTCCCGATCCGCAGCGACACCGGCGAAGTCACCAATTTCATCCTTCAGGAAGAGGACATCACCGAAGCCAAGATGGCTCACGAGCGGGAGGAAGCGCTGGGACGACAGTTGCGCCATTCCCAAAGGATGGAAACCGTCGGCCGCCTTGCCGCCGGAATTGCTCACGACTTCAACAACGTCCTAACTCCCATCACCGGCTATGCCCGTCTGCTGCGCGACAATCAGGCCGACGACTCGAAGGAGGCGATCCGGACGGAGAGAATACTGACCGCCGTAAAAAGGGCGCAAAGCCTGGTTTCAAAGCTCCTGGTCGTCAGTCGCAAGGACGAAGTCGAACCTCACCCGGTGAACCTGGCGGAACCGGTGGAGGAGGTTTTCCATCTGCTGCAAGCCTCCACCTCCTCCCGGCTTTTCGTGCATTTTACCTCGGAGCCCTCCCTGTGGCCGGTGATGGCCGATCCGACCCGTATTCACCAGGTGGTGATGAACCTTTGCACCAATGCCAGCCAGGCCATCGGCGAGGCCGGCGGCAATATCTGGATGCGGCTGGCCAATGTCCTGACCCAGGACGACCCGCCGCCCCGTGGAGACTCCGCGACTCCCTCCCGATGGGTGAAATTGACCGTGGAGGACGACGGTCCGGGCATGACCAAGCAAACCCTGGAGCACATTTTCGAGCCTTTCTTCACCACCAAGAAGGAACGGGGTGGTTCGGGCCTGGGGCTGGCGGTCGTGGATGGAATCGTCGCCCAGGCTGGTGGTCGTCTGACGGTCTACAGCGAGCCTGGACATGGGACCACGTTTCACGTCTGGTTCCCGGTCTGCGAGGAGGCCGAAGAAATCACGCCGGCCGAGAGAAGACGCACCGACATCGCCGTCACGGCCGGCCATGGCGAGACGATTCTGGTGGTGGACGACGAACAGGTCAACCTGGATACCATCGTCGATTACCTGGAAACGGCGGGGTATCGGGTGGTTCCGACCACATCGGCACTGGCCGCCCTTGACATGCTGAAGGCGTCTTCCGCCTCACCCAGATTTCCCTCCGTCGATCTTCTCCTTACCGACTTCGCCATGCCGGGCATGGACGGGGCCGCCCTGGCGAGAGAGGTGCGGACCGGCTGGCCCAGTCTGCCGATTCTCATGATGTCCGGATTTTCCTCCAGGGTAACCAGGCGTAACCGCAAGGTCCTCGGCATCGATCGATATATCGCCAAGCCACTGGATTTTCCGGCCCTGGCCAGTATCCTGCGGGAGCTTCTGGACAGCCGTGCCACCCGACCGGCGGCATCATCGGCCCTGCGCGAGGAAGGTCCAACATGAGGTCACAGCCGATTCTGGTGATCGACGACGATCCCGGCGTGCGCGAAGTGGTGCGGGATTGTCTGGAGGACGCGGGTTTCGTGGTAATCGAGGCCGCCACCGGCTCCGATGGCCTGTCTCTGGCGGGGCAGCATCCGCTGGGTGCCGTGATTCTGGACCTGGGTCTTCCCGACATGGAAGGTCTGACCATCACCCAGACGTTCCGTCAGTCATACCCCGGTGTCGGCCTCATCATCCTTACCGGACGCAGCGCCTCGGTCGAACGCATCGTCGGGCTCGAAATAGGAGCCGACGACTATGTTTGCAAGCCTTTCGAACCCAGGGAACTGCTGGCACGTCTGCGCAGCGTCCTACGCCGACTGGTGCCGCCGGCGGCGGTCTCCGCACCCGCCGTGTCGTCGGATCGTTACCGGTTCGCCGGATTCGTGCTGGACACGGGAACCTCCGTACTGCTGGGGAACGACGGCGACGCCATCCCGCTGTCCTCGGCCGAGTATGCCCTGATCAAGGCCCTGGCGGAAAAGCCCAATCGCGTGCTGTCGCGGGAACAGATCATCGACCTTACCCACACCAACGATGCCCCCGCTTTCGACCGGAGCGTGGACGTCACCGTGGCGCGCCTGCGCAAGAAGATCGACCTGGACCCGGACCAGCCCAGCCTGATCAAGACGGTCCGCAATCAGGGATACCTTCTTTCGGCACGGGTGGAGCGGGGTTGACCCGCAAACGATACCCGACACGCGAAACCGTCAGAATGCACCTGGGACGGGCCGGGTCCGCCTCCAGCTTCTGTCTCAGCCTGGCAATCACGATCCGCAGATACTGGACATCATTCTCGTGGGCACGCCCCCACACCTGGCGAAGAATGGCCTGGTGCGTCAGGACCGTGTTCGCGTTGAGGATGAGATAGGCGAGAACCTTGAACTCCCGCCGGGTCAGGCTGACCGGCTGACCGGAGACCGAGACCTCCCGGCGCACGAGGTCGACCACCAGACCCTCACCGCCCTGAAAAACCGGTGCCGAAGCCTCCCCCACGTCCCGCCGCCGCAGAACGCCGTTGATCCGCGCGAGCAGTTCGCCGATATCGAAGGGCTTGGTGACATAGTCGCTGGCACCACCATCCAACGACTGGATCTTGTCGGCCGTGGCGGAGCGTACCGACATGACGATAACGGGGGTGCGGGACCAGGATCGGATTTCGGAAAGAAACTGAAGACCATCGACATCCGGAAGATTAAGATCGAGGAGGATTAGATCGGGACTTTCAGCGGTCAGGTGATCCGCGCCGTTTCGACCGTCGACGGCTTCGAGCACCTGATACCCCCGAAGCTCCAGACTGGCCCGCAGAAAACGCCGGAGCTGCGGATCGTCTTCGATCACAAGGATGCGGAACCCACCCTTTCGGAAACAAGAAAGAGCAAACCCATCCCCCGTGGCGGCGGAAACACCGGATGTCGTCATCATCTCTCTGTAAAACCCCATTTTCACGGCCACGCCCCGGCCCGGCACCTCAAGGCAGGACCGACGCACCCCCGGAACGCGAGGATCGTATGGCGACAGCCCCCCCCTTAACCAGTGCGAAAAAGACAAGGCACCATGCACACAGATGGGGTCCGTCGAACTGAAATCACAGGAGATGCCGCGTGAAAGGCGATGTTTACCGAAGGCTCACCCAGAAGCGAGTGAGGCCCTACGCCGCCAGTCTGCTCCCCCTGATTTTCGTATGGATCGCGGGAGCGCTATCCGACGAGTGGCTGACGTACACCGATGTCGTGGTCGTGGGGATCCTCCCGGTCCTATGGGCCGCGGTTCGCCACGGCAGAGGACCATCGGTGTTCCTGGCGGTCGTCGGAGCCGTCGGCGTGAACTACTTCTTCTTTCCACCCAAGATGGCTTTCGGCTTTCAGACCACCCACGATCTGGTAACCCTCGCGACCTATCTGGCGACGGCAATCACGACCGCAAGCCTGGCCAGCCGGCTTCGCGAAGAGGCCAATCTCCACCGGCAACGGGAAACCGAGGCCACCGCCTTGCATGCCATCGGTCAGAGACTGGCGAAGGCCAGGGGAATCGACGAGATCATCTCCGCCGCCTGCGAGGCGCTTCAACCCCTGACGGGCTCCGGCGTCCACCTGTTGAAAAGCACGGACGGCAACTGGGTAGCACTGCCGGGCGAGAGGCCCATCACGCTCGGTCCACTGGACCAGTTCGCCGCCTCCGCTGCCATGGCTTCGGAGGCTCCGTCCCACGGAGAAGCGCCGTGGGAGCGCGGCAGCCGCCATCTGTTTCTTCCTATCCGGAAGCTAGCCGGGGGGGCTGGGGTTGTCGCCATCGAAGGCACGGAATGGAGTCCCGACCAGCTCCATCTTCTGAGTACCGCCGTGGACGTGATCACCATATCGCTGGAAAACGCCTATTCCCGGGAGGAAATCGCCAACGCCAGGGTCCGTCTGCAAGCCGACCAGTTCCGCTCGGCCCTGCTCAACTCCGTTTCCCACGATTTCCGCACGCCACTCGGAACCATACTGGGAGCCGCCTCCAGCCTGCTCGATGCCCCGGAGTGCCGGAACACGGAAGGCGTGACGATCCAGCTCACCGCCATCCGCGACGCGGCCAGGAGACTTGACCGCTATACCCATAACCTGCTGGGATTGACCCGGCTCGAATCCGGGGCCCTGACCGTAAGCCGGGAGTGGACAGATGTCATCGACCTCGTTGGCGAGGTGGTGCAAACGTTCGAGACGACCAGCGATCGAAGCATCTCCATCCATATCACCGACGATGTGCCCCTGATCCACGTGGACCCGGTGCTGATCGAGCACGTGCTGTCCAATCTGGTCGACAATGCGATCAAATTTTCCGAACGGGACAGTCGGATTTCCGTATCGGCCCGCATGAACGATCATGGAGTCACGATCGACGTCTTCAACGAAGGCGCGATTGAAGACAGCCTGGATGAGGACAGCCTGAACCGTCTATTCGAGACCTTTTACCGTGGACCGGACGGCAGAACCAAGCGCCGTGGTAGCGGTCTTGGGCTGGCCATCTGTCGCGGCTTCATGGAAGCCCACGGCGGTACCGTGACCGTACACAGGGCCCCGGAGCACGGCGGAAACATCTTTCGTCTGACCTTTCCCGCCGAAACGGCCTATCCCGGCAATGCCCTTGCGCTGGAGGAGGAGAATTGATACCAGCGACCATAACGCCGAGATTTCGCCGCCGCACTCCGGAAGGAGGTGGTTCAGTGACCGAGCCATTTCAGCAGGGCCGCGAAGACCGCCGTTTGTGCCAGCAAAAGCCCAACCACCCACTTGAGAATATCCGCCTTCACGTCAGAGAGTCGGGCATCCAGATAATCCCTAGTTACCAGTTCGGTGCTGGTCATCGCCTCGGCCAGCGCCTCAGCGGTCCCTTCGGCGTCTTCCGGGGCAAAATGCGCCCTTTCCCGCAGCTTGCGGGCCAAAGCCAGGGTATCGAAAGGAACCGCGGTTGCCATGCCCCCAACATGAGGTTCTTGACGCTGGGAGTCAATGGCTCCGTTCGACATGGCTCCGTTCGATTTCCACCCCGACGCTGCCGACGTCCGGAAAAACATCCAGCTTTTCCGCCCGTACCCGGACGGAACAGACCCTGGGGTCGCGCAGGCACACCTCGGCGACCCGCTCGGCCAGGGTTTCCACTAGGTTGATATGACCCGCACCGACGACGCCACGTACTTTGCGCACGATGTCCTCGTAACAGACGACGCTGGCCAGCTCGTCGTCCATGGGTTCCGTTCCTTCCCGGACCGCAAGGTCCAGGTTGAGTCTGATCCTCTGCCTGGTTTCCCGCTCGTGGGGATGCACGCCGATGCTGCCTGTTAGCACCATGTCGCGAACGAAGACGTGGCGCAGGCCACCCTGGACGTCGGCGATCCGCGGGGGAGGCAGCACCGAGGCTCCGGTCATGGCCGCCGCTACTCCTCGGGTCCGGTGCCGTCTCCGGGCTGAGCCCAGCCCAGATGCTGACCACCGTCCAAAGCGATCATCTGGCCGGTCATGGCCGGTGCGGCGAGAATGAACCGGACGGCATCGGCGATTTCCCGCGGCGAGGTCCCCCGGCGCAGTGGCATCGACAGCCGTTGGTGTTCGAACTGGCTTTCGGTCTGGCGGACACTGGGCAGGGTCGGCCCCGGCCCGATGGCATTGACCCGTATACGCGGGGCCAGCGCCAGCGCCAGGGTCTGAGTCAGGGTCCACAATCCGGCCTTGCTCAGGGTATAGGTGGTGAAGCGGGGAGTCAGGTTCCAGACACGCTGATCAATGAGATTGATCACCGCGCCGTGACAATCCGCCGGCAATTGCCGCGCCAGGGCTTGAGTCAGGACGAAGGGCGCGCGCAGGTTCACGTCCATGTGCGCATCCCAGGACTGGCGGGTCGCCGTATCCCACTCGTCGTTCTCGAACAATGAGGCATTGTTGATCACGCAGCCGAGGGGGCCCAGAAGTTCCGCGGCCCGGGGCAGCAGGGTCTCTACCTCCTCCTCCCGCGCCAGGTCGGCCATCACCGGGGCGGCGGTTCCCCCCTCTCGCTCGATTTCTCGGGCGACACCTTCCGCCTCCGCTTCTGAGCGGTGATAGTGAACGGCAACCCGCCAGCCATGGCGGCCCAGATCCAGGGCGATGGCCCGCCCCACCCGGCGTCCGGCTCCGGTGACGAGGGCCGTGCGGGGGGCGATAGCGGTCATGAAGGTGGTCCCCGATCCCGCTACTACTTGAACAGTTGGGAAACCGGAAGCGAGTAGGACAGGATCGCGGTTTCCTCGCCTGGATTGCGTCGGCCGGTCCCAGCATTGGAGATGTGGTAGATGCCGGCCCCCAGACGGGAGCGATTCTCGAAACGATAGGCGAGATCAAGGCCGCTGCGGAACTCCAGGACACTGCCCAGGTCCTTGCCCCGCCCCTGGTGATAGCCCCCGACGGCGGTGCTGGGCGTCAAAACCCAGTTCTTGCCCAGATCGAAATCCACCAGCAACCCGCCCCAACCATACACGGCACCATCCCCAGTAGCCAGGATGCCGGCATGAGGCTTGAAAACCCACAGCTTGTAGTCGGACCGGTAGGAAAGACTGAACTCGGGCGACACGGTGGCCTCCCGGTGGAAATCGTAGGCACCGGCCCCCAGAACGATGTAGGCGGGGTCCCCGCCCTTGCCGTTGGCCTCTCCCCCGGACTTTTCGGCCGAAGCGCCGGCAGGGGGCACCCAGCCATGGGCGGACTCCCCGGCCAGAGTCGGCGAGGCCCCCAGAAGGGCAAGGAACCCAATGGCTCCACTGATGAAATGACGCATCCTCACCTTCGATCCCCACTCCCGATCCTTGCTTCAGAGCGGTTTCCGACCGGGTTGACCCGGCCAGCGCCCTCCGGGCGACTTTGCCGGGAGCAAAACCCACGGCGCAAGTCATTTGTCCACGCCGGTCCCACGTTTGTAGGGGAGCCGTGACGATTATGCCGCATCATGGGTCCCGGGGACGGCCACCACCTCCCGGGAAGGGGCTGACCATTTCAAGGTGTCGAATCCACGACAGGCCGGACAGCGTCCGTGCCAGACCTCGGCCTCGAAGCCACAGGCGGAGCAGCGCCAGGTTGGATCCGGAGCGGCCTCGTTGGCGCGACGCAACCATTCATTGACGGCGACCATGTCCCCTCTCTCAGCCTGCTCCAGACGGGCCATGAGACCGGCGACTCTGCGGCTGACGGAAGTTCCGACCAGGGGGGCCAGCGCCTGCCGTGCCTGCCCCCACAGTTGCGCCTCCAAAGCCGCCTGGGCTGCCACGATACGGCTTTCCCCGTGATCCGGGTTCAGGGCCACCAGACGGTCGGCACGCTGGGCCCGGCGCAGGGGGTCCTCTCCGGACCAGATGCCGAGGTAGGCCTGTCCAAGGGCGGGATGCGGCGCGCGCTTCCACAGGTCCTCCACCACGGCGGCAGCCTTGCGATCCTTGCCCTCGGCCACCAGCAGCCGAACCAGAAGCAGGGATGCCGCCACCAGATCCGGGTCGCGGTCACGGGCCAGACGGGCCAGACGGATCGCTTCCGCCCGGTCGCTACCCGCCAGGGCGCGCTCGGCCCGCACCGTTGCCAGCACCGCCTTCAGGTGCTGTTCGTTCCCCGCCATGGCACCGGAGCGAGCCCCACGGTTCAGGGTCGCCTCCGCCTCCGCCCACAGCTCGCCGGCCACCTGTTCCTCGAACAGAGTACGTACCGCCCATTCGGCTTTGGGACGAAGGACCACCGCCCGCTCGGCATGTTCCAGAGCCTCCTGGCGACGTCCCGCACGCCGGGCCTGCACGATCAGGCCGCGCAGGCCGATCACCTCGGTATCCGGACGGGATCGCAGGGCGTCGTAATGGCCCATGGCCCTGACCTGGTCTCCGGCCAGTTCGGCAGCCTGCGCCGATAGCAGCAGGGTGAGGGAGGGATCTTTCAAACGCTTCTGGGCTTCCACCGCCAACCGCTGGGCCCGCGCGGCATCGCCGGCCGCCACGGCCACATAGCCCTCCGAGAGAGCCAGATATCCCTTGCGGCGTCTATGCTCCCCCCAGACGACACCAAGCCGCCTGGGCAGGCGACGTACCGCCAGCAGCAACCGTGCCACATAGGCCAGAACCGCCACCACCAGCAGCAGGACCCCGGCCAGGACCGGCACCGTGGTGTCCAGCCTCCAGCCCTCCCACACCAGCGTGACGCTACCCGGTCTCTCGGGAGCAGGACGACCAGGACACAGCCGCCTTCCAACAGGCGATGCTTGATTTCCACAGACAGAACCATGCCCAGGCGCTCGGCCTGCTCGGAGGTGAATAATGGCGCTTCCGTTTGATGAGTTTTTTGCCCGCATGACCGGCCAACCG
>JBKACM010000381.1:0-1979 GCA_046269335.1 Alphaproteobacteria bacterium
GTTCCATCTTCCGAGCCGCACAAAACACACTCAAACTCACGAACGGTTTCTAGTAGTTTCTGGTTTCTATACATCATTGCGTGTTCCTAATCTCTGCTCTAGCGTTTGCTTGCTCTGAGCGCCAAATTTCAATCCGCGCTTGAGCGGCAATAAGATCCCATCGTAACTTTTCTTCTATTGCCACAGCTATTTTTAAGCCTTCTAGAAGCTCTAAATACTCCGGGTGAGCATACGCATCACGCTCTTGGGCTGAGATCGGCTGAGCGGTGTTTAGCTGCATTAGCAGGGCTTTCTTGCTCTTTCTAAATTCCTCTAAATAAACACGTTGAGCCCTAGCGTCTGCAAACTTTTCCGCATGTTTTAGGATGTAATCAACCGCGGCGCGCATATGGGGGCTGCTCTCGACAACGAGAAAGGACAGGTCTCGAAGGGGGCCATGCTGCACGCTCATGGAGCGGAATCCTAGGCATCACGGATTGAACAATTCGTTAATATCATCCTGATGCATGTCCTTTTCCGCCGGGCGTGGCGTTTCTTCCGGCCCGGTGACCTCGCCGGCGCGCCGTTTCGGTCCGCTGTACTTGGTTCCGTCGTGTCGACGGCGGTCGGGTCCGAAGTAGGTCTTGGTTCTTACGAACCGGCGGGGATGATGTACGATGGCGGTGATGCGATCATACAGACTTTTGGGGGTGAACGGCTTGACCAGGAACTCGGTCACGCCGGCGTCCCGGGCGGACAGGACATGCCCGCGGCTGCCGTAGGAAGAGACCATGATGATGGGAAGAAACCGGTCTGGGCTTTCCCGGTGGGTTCGCACCAGGCGGGTAAACTGCAATCCGTTGATCCCGTCCATATGAAAGTCGCAGATGACCATGTCGGGAATCTGGCACTTCAGCCAGTCGAAAGCGGCCGTTCCATTTTCCGACTCGTGGATGGTCTTCGCCCCGAATCCCTTCAGCACTGAACGTATCAGCAACCTCATGTTGGCACTGTCCTCGACGACGAGAAACGACAGGCGTTCCAGAGGTCCCTGGGACTTCTCCATCAGGCGGCCACCGACTCTCCGGCGACGGCCCGGGCGAAGAATCGCTCTTCCGGTGCCGGGATGAGCGACTGGGCGGCAACCAGCGGCAGCTCCCGCGATCCGATATCCAGGCCCCAGCGCAGGATGCCGTACAGCGAGGACACGGCCAGGGACAGGGCTGTCGGCACATCGCTGCCTTGCAGGGTGCGGCCCAGGAACAGGGCGGCGAAGGCATCGCCGCTGCCCGATGGCGGCGGATCGATGGGCAGGCAGGGCGTGGTCACCAGCCACGCACCCTCGCGGCCGGCGGCCAGGATCTCGATGGTGCCCGGTGTGGCGTCGTCCCGGTGCAGACTGGTCACCACCACCAGTCTGGGGCCAAGTGACCTCAGATCCTCGGCGGCGGCCAGTGCTTCGGTCAACGTCCGCACCGAACGACCGCTCAGGACCTCCAGTTCGAAGTGGTTGGGGGTGAGGATGTCGGCGACGGGCAGGGCCTGCTCGCGCAGGAATTCCGGGATGCCGGGGCGGACGAAAACACCGGGACCGGTATCCCCGATCACCGGATCGCAGCAGTAGAGCGCCCTGGGATTGGCGGCCTTGGCCAGCCGTACCGCCTCCAGCACCACGGGCCCGGTCTCGGCGTCGCCCAGATACCCGGACACCATTCTGCTGCTCAAGCGCGGCAAAGTAGTTCTGAACTTCAGGACTAATAGCCTTAGGTGCAGCAGGTTTTGTAGCAGTGGCTGGAACCTCAGGGGATACAGATAGATTCTTACGTTTCTCAGATGGACCTACCTGACCTACCACTGGAGCAATAGGTTCAGGTTTTTTAGCCTTATCTAAAAACGCTAAGTTAGCCATATCATCAGCAGTAACCACGGTGTTGCTGACCACCTCCGCCGAGGCTCCGGGATAATTGGCGCTGACGATGATGGTTGGCGGTGCAATTTCG
>JBKACM010000382.1:0-1975 GCA_046269335.1 Alphaproteobacteria bacterium
GCCGCGCGGGCTCGATACCAACGGCACGAGTCAAGGTCTCGTACCGTTGGTATTACTTCACCACCCGCGCCAGTTCGAAATCCTCCACCTCACCGGAAGCGGCCTTGAAGTTGGCACTCTGCCGGTGACCCGGCCGTTCCTCGGCCACCAGCCTCGGCAGTTCCTTCTTCACGAACTTGCCCAGGGAGAGATTGTCGACCACGTTGTCCGTGGCGGCCCGACCGTTCAGCCCCTCCAGCACGGCATAGGCGAAAGGACCGTTGATCCCCTTGTAGCTGTCCAAGGCCTCCTCCTGGGGAGAAGCCGCGGCCAGGAGATAAACCTGGCCGAATTCCTTGGAAGCCTTGTCGAAAACCGACATTTCCATGGTCCCGGAGTGACAGGTGTCCAGGAAAAGAAAGAGGTTCCTGGCGGGGAACCGGGACAGTTTCTCCTTCAGGAGACCCTGGGAAAAGGCGGTCTTCGCGATGTTGTTCGGGTCGGTGTTCTGGGTGATGAAGTAGTAGGGGGCCGTCGGAGCCTCCTTGTCCACGAAGCCATGTCCCGACAGGTAGAGCACCACGGTGTCGTTGGGACCAACCTTGGCCGTCAGGTCGTCGATACTCCTCTCCAGCCCGGCCAGAGACACCTGCTCGTCGGTAAGGGTCACCGCCTCGACGTCGGCATAGGCGCTGCTCTTGTTCTTTTTCAGCAGGGCGATGACATCGCTCATGTCCTTGACGGCGAAACGAAGGGTAAAGGGTGGGGCATACTTGTCCACCGCGACCCCCAGAATGTACATCCTGGGCTTGCCACTCCGATTGGTCGCCTCCTGAACCTTCGGTGCCGGAACCACCAGTTCCAGAACGCCCGAAGTGGTCTCCACGCCATTGCCGCCGTCATAGGCCCGCACATGCACCCGGTTGACGCCACGGTTCAGGGGAATGGTCTTCTCCGTCACGGTTCCCCCACCGGCAGTGCCGGAGGCCGGGGCGGCAGGGGCCTGGCTCGCCCGGGCAAATCCGCGCGTGTTGGAGACCACTTTGCCGTTGACCACCACGTCCACGTCACCGATGCCCCCCTGACGGTCGGTCACCCGGAACCGCAGCTTCACCGCGTTCATGCCCGGCGGCAGTTCGGCCGCGACGACGGGAGCGGCGGCCGGCGCTCCGGAGGCCGCCGCCGGCTTCTCCGCCCGGGCAAAACCGCGCGTCGCGCCGGCAACGATGGCCTGGCAACCGGGTCCACCGGCTGCCGGAGCCGGTGCAGGAGCAGCCGGCGTGGCGCGGCTGAATCCCCGCGTCCCCTCCGCCTCCGCCGTCGGGCAATACTCCACCAGTTCCAGCAGGGGGGCGGGATGATCGCCAAGCACCTTGCTGGTGGAACCGATCCGGCCCAGCTTGGCCTTCATCTCCGCATCGGCGGTCCGGGCCAGCTTTTTCGACAACAGCTCCGGCGCGTAGTAAAGCTGATAGAGTTGGGCGAACTCCACCCACTCCGGCGTCCCCTTGGCCCCCTTGTTGACATGATAGCCGGCCAGTTCGGCCCCTCCGCTCTCGGAGTGGGCGAAAAAGCCCTCCGGCGTCCAGGCGATCCAGCGTCGCCCATCTCCGCTGGGAAACAGGGTCAGGAGTTCGGTCAACAGCTCCCCATCCCGCAGACTGTACCAGTGCAGGGTGCCATCTCCGACCGCCGCCACGACCACGCGCCGATCCCCGGACGCCACCACACCCCAGGCCGCCGCCGGAAGGGCGACGGCTGCCAGTTCACGTCCATTGCCGTCATACAGGCGCAAATGGGTGTCGGTGCCGATCACCGCCCGCCCCCCCGACAGGACCGTGGCGCTGCGGGCCATCTCCTGGGGCGGCAGCTTGACCGGACGACCATTGATTCTGGGCTCAGGACTGTTGCCCCAGTTGCCGACTTCGATCCCGTCGGCGCGGTCGGTAGGGGAGAACATGCCCCCCCCCCGGAGCCGGATCGGCCCGCAGCTCAC
>JBKACM010000383.1:0-1971 GCA_046269335.1 Alphaproteobacteria bacterium
GCGTCGCCGTTGTAACTCCGCGGAGCGCCGCGCCCGAACAACGATCGCTCCCACTCCGGAGACAATTGTTTATCGGCGGGAATGACAGCCGACCACTTTTCCGTCGGCAGTTTTTTGAAGTCAGCCGCGTTTTGGCCGGCATGGAGCGGGGGCTCTACGCAAAGGCTGGTGATGCAAAGGAGAATGGAAAGCTGTTTCATGAAATTGTCAGGAGCGGATCGATCTTCTTCACTTCCCTAAGCGAGGTGAAATACCTCCCTCAGCGGCGTGCTGACCGGACTGTAGTCGGGGTTAGAGGGCATGACATCGGCCATGTGCTTCCACCATTTTTGACAGACCTCGGTCGATGCGATGGCCGCCCACTGGTCCTCGTCTTCGATCTCCGCGTAGGCGAAGAGTATTCGTGTCCCTGGATCGAGAAAGATCGAGTAGTTCGACACGCCGTGGTCCTTGAGCACCTTCTCCAGTTCGGGCCAGATGGGATTGTGGCGTTGTTCGTATTCCTGTTCAGCGCCGGCGTTCACCGACATGACGAAGGCTTTGCGGAGTTTCATGAGTTTTATTTTCCCGTGGTGTAGCGGAACCGGAATCTCCCTGACGGCGCGGTCTCGCCGGTGGTTAAAAACTCCGTCAGATCTTCCGGAAGCGGGATGTTGTCCAGCCACTTGAAATCGAAGGTCACGGGATCTCCGGTCAGCCCGAGTGCGCGACGCGGCACGGCCAGATGCACCTGGTTTCCCTCCACCTTGTATCGAACATTCGACGCCTTGAGCCAGTTCCTTCCGCCGTTGTTTTTTTCCAGCACCGCGCCCTGCGCGCCGGGGGGAACCCGGTTGACGACGAAATCGTAACCGTTCCAAGCGTGGTGGGCCGGGTTGCCGGTGCGGATCAGCAGCGTCATCCAATTCGGATCGTTCGATGGAGTGATAGGCTTCTCCGTAAGGACATGAAAATAGATATAATCCATGTCGCGAGCCACTTTCATGCCCAGCAGGCTGTTGCGGCCGGTCGTGTTCGTATAGCGCGGACCTTCCTGCCCGCGCCAATTGGTGCCGTTGCCCTCGAAGTCTGGTTGTGGCACGGTGATCCGGGTTTTCGGCGCCCGGCCAAAGCCGTCGTGGTCGCGCGGAATCGTATTGCCAGCATGCCCAATGAACTCCGGTCCGACGTCCTGCCATTGATCGAAGGAACCGTCGATGTCGACGGTCTTATGCGGAGTGGCTACGGGGATTTCTGGCACGCCTTTGTAACGACGGATGTTGGCGATGGCCTGATAGTAGAAATTGTCCCCGAAGCCGCCTTTCATCGGCTCGATGTCCCGGCTGAACTCCTCGTTGAAACCATCGCATTGCACCCATGGGGTGTGCATGGAGTGTGTCAGTCCGGCGATCCACTCGTTCCAAGCGGTGATCATGACGAACTTCGGATCGATCTTGAGCGCATGATCCCACTGTTCCTGAAAGTTGAGCCCGTGCTGGATGGCTGCGATGGACGGATCCTGTCTGCCGTTGTTGAAGCCGCGCCCGCGCGCCTTGCCGGTGTGCATCAGTTCGGTGGCACCGGTCTGCCAGTGCATGTTCTGCGCGGGCGAGACGTTGATTTGCTCGGCAGTCTTCGGGTCGCTGGTGAAGCCATACGCCTGCGGGTGGACTCCCAGCCAATGCCATGCGTAGGGCGTGTTCTTGTAGGGAGGGCTGCCGGGCCAGAAGGCGGTGCGGAGGGTGAATGCCTCCTTCACTTCGGCAGGTGCGGCCTCAGGATTGCAGAGCATCAGCGGCCTTCCTTCCCACTGGAACCACAGTTCGTTGAATCGTCCCGGCCGGTAGAATTTTTCCAGCAACTGCCTCGCCATGTTGCCCATGTCCGTGTTGAGCATGAAGCAGACCTGCGGGGTGCGGCTGCCTTCACCGCGGATCTGCAGCAGCACGGGCAGGAACCGGTTGAGCACGTCTTCGTAGATTTCGGCGTTGG
>JBKACM010000384.1:0-1968 GCA_046269335.1 Alphaproteobacteria bacterium
GACTTCCGGTGGTGATCGTAAATCCCTCCACGCCGGTGGGACCGCGCGACATCAAGCCGACCCCGACCGGCAAGATGGTTCTGGAGGCAGCGCTGGGCAGGATGCCGGCGTTCGTGGATACGGGCCTCAATCTGGCGCATGTGGATGACGTCGCCGCCGGCCATCTGCTGGCGTTCGAGCGGGGAGAGATCGGCGAGCGTTACATCCTGGGCGGCGAGAACCTCAGCCTGCGCGAAATCCTTGCCCTCATCGCCTCTCTGACCGGTCGCCCCGCGCCCAGGATATGCCTGCCTCATGCGGTGGTGATGCCGTTTGCGATGGTGTCGGAAGCCTGGGCACGGCTGTTCGGTGGTGAGCCTTTTGCGACCATCGATGGACTGCGCATGGCAAAAAAGCGCATGTTCTTTTCCAGCGGCAAGGCGGAACGGTTGCTTGGGTACAAGCCCCGTCCAGCGGTCGAAGGTCTTGAGGACGCTGTGGCATGGTTCCGGGAGCATGGGCATCCGGACATCGGACGGTAATCGGGGGGCAAGATGATGCGCGGGAGATTGGCGGCACGCCTGTTCTTCTGGTTCTGGTTGGCTTTGGCGACGGTCGTGCCGGGAGGACCTGGGACAGGCTCCGAGGCTCTCGCCGCGGAGGCTTCCGCCGAAGGGGCGCGGCAGCAGATCGAGACGTTGCACGCGAACCTTCTCGACGTGATGCGCAATGCCGAGAAGCTGGGATATGAAGGACGGGTGAAGAAGCTGACTCCGGTCCTGCTGGCCGCGTATGGCTTTGGCGACATGGCCCGAGTCGCGGTTGGCAGCTACTGGAGGGCCTTCACCGACGATCAGAAACGCAGCGTGGTAGAGGCCTTTGGTCGCGTTTCCATCGCAACCTACGCTTCCCGGTTGACCGGTTTTTCCGATGAAAGGTTCGAGACCCTGGCCGTGGAGGCCATGCCTCCACCGGTTCCTGACACGCTGGTGCGGACCCGCTTGGTTCTTTCGAACGGCGGTGACGAGAAGCTGGTCTACCGGATGCACAATGGTCCTGCCGGTTGGCGCATCGTCGATGTTTCCTATCGCGGAGCCATCAGTGAACTTGCGACCCAGAGGGCGCAATACCTGGATGTTCTGAAGGGGGGGGGGGTACGAGGCCTTGATGCGTTCCCTGGAGGAACGTGTGCGAGTGTTGGCCGCCGGAAAGAGCGAACAATGATAAAACTTGATGCAAATTCTCCATAAATAATATCAAAATAATAAATATAGATCCAAGTACAGACCAAAGTCCAGTCGCGGTGATTATTTACAGCGCACCATGATTCTGCTACATTATAAGCGTGGGGCAGAGACCACTTCCGTGACGGGAGGGTATCATGACTGCGTTTGGCAATGCCATGGGCCAGCGAAAAGCCGGCCAGACTACTGCGGATGCGGCCCGTGCAAAGCAAGAGGCGGAGCAGAGGGCGCTGGAAGCGGCAAAATCGGAATGCCGCAGGGTTCTCGCTCAGATGCGTGACGCCGACCCGGCGGTTGCCGAGAAGATCAAGAAACAACTGATCGACCTGATGAGGCTGTATCCGAAGCTCTCCATGGACTTCAAGGCGTCGTTGCAGGCCAAGGCCCGGGAGTACGAGTGCTTTGCCAACATGCGGGCCGCGGATGCGATGCTCAATCGGGCCATGGCCATGGCCATGCACCACGATACCGCCGAGCGCGGCAAACTTCTCGGGAAAGGGCGGGAGTACTATCGCAAGGCGATGATGCTCGGGGCCGACAAGGAGTTCGCCATCGTGACCGAACGGCTGATGAACTCCATCGCTCAGACCAGCGCCCCCGATCTGAGCCGTCCCACCAAGGCGAAGCCGCTGAGCAGCGCCCCCAGGAATCCTCACCAGGCCAAGATGTGATACCGGCGAGCACAATATTTGACACATCGTCCCCCTTGTGCGCCGGTATCAAGCGGCCATTGCGGCCGCGGCCA
>JBKACM010000385.1:0-1955 GCA_046269335.1 Alphaproteobacteria bacterium
CTGGTCGGGCTCCTGATCAAACTGCACTGACATTCCGTGCCCTTGGGTGCTTGTGTGACGTGCGCCATCGGCCTATCCTGACCATATGGAAGACTCCGAAACTCTCTGGCGCAACTTTCTTGACTCCTGTGACGACCTTATCAATCAAGACAGGCGGTGTCGGAACTATTTCCCCGAAAAGGGAGGGACGCTCGACCTGATTGCCGACGCTGTCCGCCTGCTGCAAGGGGTTCGCATCAACGGCCACTGCCTGCCCGCCTTCAGCAGAGAGTACGATCGGTTGCTGGAGTTGCGTGCCGACCTGCCGCGAGCTGAGGAGCACGACCTGCTGGACGGGGATCCTCCGCCGGCCAACGACTACCTGGCAAAACTGGACCGTGTTCTTGCCGATCTCGCAACGGTGATACATACCTTCCCGCTGGAAGAGCGCCAGGATGCCCGGCCAGAGACACGTCTTCCCCTGGTGGAGGGAGCGGCGGAACAGCCGGCCATCGTTCCAATGGTCGAGAGCGCGCAGGCTGGTCTGACGGTGGCCGAGGCGTTGAAACAGGCACTGGACAGCAGGAACGATGGGGTCTCCCTTCCCCCAAATGTCATCTTCAAGATCGAGATCGCGGGCATCACGAACAAGATCCTGCCAGGGATCGCCCTTGACTTCAACGTGGTGCTCCGGGATCTGCTC
This sequence comes from Alphaproteobacteria bacterium, assembly GCA_046269335.1. Classification (GTDB taxonomy): domain Bacteria; phylum Pseudomonadota; class Alphaproteobacteria; order Rhodospirillales; family Rhodospirillaceae; genus JADFXL01. Next base: position 683 of record JBKACM010000385.1, read on the forward strand.
GCGCCCCTCGTCAACCTGAACTGGATTGCCCGAATCGGGCGATCCCTGGAGTATGGGGTATCACTTCTCGATGCAGGCCTGGCTGGCATCGGCCACCTTGCCGAGTCAGTCCGCCGACTCGGCAACGTCCTGCTCGATGAGGTTGCCAGCCTGGCCGGCAAGTTGAGGCTGTGGTTACGGAAAAAGAAAGTGCCCGAGAGCGCGATCGTGCCTGAACCGAAAAGGCTGCTCGAACCCCTCCCCGGCCTGCGGCTGTTGCCGATCCCGGCGGGGAAATTCATGATGGGAAGCGAGGAGGGCCGCGAGAACGAGAAACCGGTACATTCGGTGCGGGTGTCGGCGTTCCTGCTGGCGGAGACGCCGGTAACCAACGGCCAGTACGGCATGTTCCTGAAAGAGACGAAGCGTGAAAAACGGACCCGCTGGCACGTCCAAAAGTCTTCTGATTCGGATCAGCCGGTGGTAGAGGTGGACTGGTACGACGCGGTGGCGTTTTGTAAGTGGTTGTCGAAGACGTCGGGTTTGTCGTGTCGGCTACCAAGTGAAGCGGAATGGGAGTATGCGGCTCGGGGAACCGATGGGCGGCGCTATCCCTGGGGTAACGGAGAGCCGACCGAAAATCACGCCTGCTACGGTCTCAAGGCGAGCGAGGGTAAGCCGGCGAAAGTGGGCAGTTTTCCGGCCGGACGCGGTCCATTTGGAACACTGGATCAGGCGGGTCTGGTATGGGAATGGTGCGCTGACTTCTGGCACGACAACTACGAGGGTGCCCCGAGCGATAACAGAGTCTGGATAGCTGAAGGAGTCCTTGGTGACCGTGTTGTGCGGGGCGGGGACTGGTGTACTGCGCCTACTTTCCTCAGGGCGACGCACCGCGTCAGGCTCACTGACATATCCAGAGGCAGAGATTTCGGCTTCCGTGTCGCCGCCGATCCCGTAAGTCACGGCCCGACCCCCGTTTCCTGACCCTCCATATTTCTGGGCACTTCTAAAACTCCCTCCCTCTGTCAGTCTCTTCTTGCGCCCAGGCGGTCGTCCACACACGCACTGGTGGATCACCCGACGATCTTTTGGCGTGCGGCATCTGCAAGCCATGCGCTGCGGTTGTTGGTGAGGCGATCGATTTCGGCGACGAGGTCGCGGTCCATGGTGATATTCAGTCGCACTGCGGTGCCTTTGTGTTGCAGCAAAGGGACCATAGCCACCACCGCGCCATCGAAAACTTCCACCAATTCCCGCCGCTCACGCAATACGTCAATGTCGGTCGGCTCGG
>JBKACM010000386.1:0-1949 GCA_046269335.1 Alphaproteobacteria bacterium
GGCCGTCAACCTGCTGGCCCCGATCATTCTGGTGGGTGGGCTTCTGTATCTGGATCAATACGAACAGACCCTGATCGGGTCTGAACTGGACGCCCTGCGCACCAATGCCGAACTGATTGCCGCCGCCGTCGGAGAGGATGCCGTGGTGGTGGATACCGTGGTCTGGGAGCCGGACCCGCCACCCCCCGCCACCCCCGCCGGGACCGGTCCCGAGGCTGGCAACGCCGCCCGCCCCGGATCTTCGCCCGACCCCTCCCCTGGTGGCGACCAGCGGACTCCCGATCCTGGTCTTTCCAGTCTGAGGGTATTTGACCTGAAGGATCTGGATGCGAAGGCCGCCGATATCGCTGCCAGATTCGCTCCAAAGCTCCCGACCGTGGTACCGGTATCCGGCCAGCGACTGCTCCAGGATGCATCCCGGACCATGATCCGCAGGATGGCCAAGCCGGCCGGGGTCCGGGCACGGCTGTTCGGCACCGATGGAGCCATGGTGGTGGATACCCGCCTGCTGTCGGGGGGACGGGTACAGGTGGTGGATCTGCCGCCCCCGGACAACGGTTCGACCCCCCTGGGCCTGTTGCGTTCCATCTACGACCGGATCCTGCGGGGCGTACCGGGGGATGAGACCCTGCCGGTCTACCGCGAGCGCGCCGTCCAGTCGGCCAATGACTACTACGAGGTTCTGGAGGCCCTGTCCGGCGAACCGGCAGGAGCCTTGCGGGCCTACACCGACCACAGCCGCCTGCTCAGCGTCGCGGTACCCGTGCAACATTACAAGAAAGTGGTGGGCGCGCTTATGCTCTCCAAGAGCACCGACCACATGGAGGCCAATCTGTTCAGCGTGCGACTGGCCATCCTGGAAATGTTTCTGGCCACGGCGGTAGTGACCGTTCTGATGTCCCTCTATCTTGCCGGTACCATCGCCCGGCCGGTCAGCCGGCTGGCTCATGCCGCCGAAAGAGTTCGCACCGGCCACGCTGGCCGCCGCGACAACATTCCCGATCTCAGGGAGCGGAACGACGAGATTGGTGACCTGGCCATGGCCCTGAACCAGATGACCAGCGCCCTGTGGCTGCGCATGGATGCGATCGAGCGTTTCGCCGCCGATGTTGCCCACGAAATCAAGAATCCACTGACCTCCCTGCGCAGCGCCGTGGAAACCGTGGTCCGTGTGACCGATCCCGACCGCCAGAGAAAGCTGTTGGCCATCATCCAGAACGATGTCAACCGGCTCGACCGCCTCATCTCCGACATCTCCGATGCCTCCCGTCTGGATGCCGAACTGTCCCGGGCCGAAATGGCCCCGGTGGAAATTCGCCGCATGCTGGAGACCCTGGCGGACGTCTACAATACCACCGGTGCCCCGGGAGGGCTGGTGTTCTCCTGCGTCCCGGAGACCCAGGAAGGATCGATCACGGACCCGCTGATGGTTCCGGGGATGGAGTCGCGTCTGGTTCAGGTATTCCGCAACATGATCGCCAATGCGATTTCCTTCAGCCCACCCGACGGCCGCATCACCTTTTCAGCCACCCGCAGCGACGGCTGGGTGGTGGTATCGGTGGAGGACGAAGGCCCGGGCCTTCCGGTGGGCAAGGAGACGGCGATCTTCGAACGTTTCTACACGGAACGCCCGGCGGCTGAGAAATTCGGCACTCATTCCGGTCTGGGACTCGCGATTTCCAGACAGATCGTAGAAGCGCACGGCGGCACGATCCTTGGCGAAAACCGCCTGGACGAGAACCGCCACGTCCTCGGAGCCCGCTTCGTGGTCCGGCTGCCGGCTGGCTGATGCGGGAGGCACAAGATCCCGGGGGTACAGCCTCTCATACCAATCCGCGTTGATCGTGACCGATCAACGCCCTCAAGCGCCGCGCGGGGCCGTCCGGCCCCTTGGCTTGCGCGCGAACGATCGCGCGGGCGCTCAATGCGCCATTCCCAGACCGTGATGA
>JBKACM010000387.1:0-1943 GCA_046269335.1 Alphaproteobacteria bacterium
GGTTCGGCGATCCGGGTACCGGCCCTGGGCAGCTTGGCCAACGCCGCGCGGGTGGCTCCCTCCCAGTCCTCGCGTACCATGGCTCCGACGACGGCACACCCCCAACACCGGTGCATGTACTCGCCTTCGCCCAGAAACACCGGTTTCCGGTCGAGCAGACCCTCCAGGGTACACTGGACTGTGGCCGTATTGCCGCCGCCACGACGAGAGACCCCCAGTTCGCGACAGTAGACGGATAGGCCATTCTCGCCGACCGGGCTCTTCCCGGCCTCGGGCACGGCGTAGGAGACCTCGTACCCCAGATCGTTCAGGATCGATCCCAGAACGCCGCGCGTATTCAGGGGGGTGCCGGAGGCGATCACCACCAGCTTTGCCTGCTGCAAGGCCTTGGCGTTGACGACGGTGGCATTGGAGCGGAACACCCGCCCGGCGTTGAACTCGGTGCAGGCGAGAAGAATCTGGCTTCCCAGGAGAAGAGAGAGCAGCCACGCCGCAACTCTCAAGGTCTCCGCCATTTTCCGAACCCCCGTCTTCCAGGCCCCGGTATCAGAACAAACCTTCCAGCAATGCCTTCTTGCGGCGCTTGATGATCGGCGTCTCGCCCTCGGTCACCTGCTTGCCCAGGGCCTGGTTTTCCCGCAGACGCCTGGCCTCCTTCTCCGGATCGACAATGTTGCCGACGGTGTAGGGGTCCTTCTGCCAGAACACCAGACGGTCGGTGAAACCGCGATCCGCTGCTACCAGGGCCGTAGCTTCCCGGTCCACCATCCGGCCGATGTCGGGGATGTTGCGCTCGGCCCCGGCGCTTTTCAGGAGGGCCATCTCACCCCGCGAACGATTGCCGACCGGCAGGGTCGAGGACGACCCCGCCTTGCCCAGAAGGACGGTCTTGGCGCTTTCGGTGGGCTGGGTTTCCTGTGGCCGCGACTCGCCAGGCTGGGGCGGACGAAGGCCGAAATCCGGTGGTACCGCCAGGGGAGCCCGCGCCAGAACCTTGAATTCGTCCGGCGCGCTCTTGTCGTAGCCCAATGCCTTGCGTGCGTCGCTGCAACCGGCAAGTCCGGCCGCGGCTGCCAGGAAAAGGACCACGGCGATCCAGGGGGTTCGTGCGCGCATCTCAAGGACTCCCAAACAAGGCAAAACCCGGGACGATCACGCAGACCTCGCGCCCGGCCGGGTCAGCATCGACTCTACCACCATCATCACGGCACCGACCGTGATTGCCGAGTCGGCAACGTTGAAAGCCGGCCAATGCCACGCGCCGACGTGAAAATCGATAAAGTCGACAACGCCATCGTGCCGGATACGATCCACGGCGTTCCCCACCGCTCCGCCAAGGATCATGCCCAGCGCCACCACCATCAGGGCATTCTCCGCCTTTCGCAGCCAGAAGACCAGTCCGAGGGAAACTCCCAGAGACAGAGCCGTCAGGAGGATCGAGTTGTAGGGCGACCCATTGTTGAACATGCCAAAACTGATGCCCCGGTTCAAGACCAGCACGAGGTTGAGGTACGGTGCCAGGACGAAGCCCGGGGACAGGTCCGGCAGGCGTTCGAGAATCCACCACTTGCTGAACTGGTCCAGGATCATCACCGCCGCAGCCACGGCAAGCCCGGAACGCAGCGGAGAGGCGGTCCCCATACCCGTGCCCCCACTGGTGCTCATGGTGCGACCGCCTCGGCACAGCGACCGCACAGGCCGACATGACCGTGGGTACCGACGTCAGGCAGCACCTTCCAGCAACGCTGGCATTTCTCGCCAGAGGCCGGGCTTGGCACCACCGCCACGTCGGGTACGTCCGACAGGGTGAAGGCCCCGGCAGGCGGGGTTTCCCCCACTCGCACCGTCATTCCGGAAGTGATGCAGATATCCGCAAGGTCGAGACCGGCCACCGCCTCAGCGTAGGCGACGGTGGTATACAGGACCGGAGAGGCCTGAAGACT
>JBKACM010000388.1:0-1942 GCA_046269335.1 Alphaproteobacteria bacterium
GAATGAATGACGAGTAACGGCAAGTCGAAGAATGCGAAGCTCAACGCATGGGTCGATGCGATGGCTGCCCTGTGCAAGCCGGACAGCGTGGTGTGGTGCGACGGCTCGCAGGAAGAATATGACCGCCTGTGCCAACTGATGGTCGATGGTGGGACCTTCACGAAACTGGATCAGAGCAAGCGTCCGGGAAGCTTCCTGGCCCGTTCGCATCCGTCTGACGTGGCGCGGGTGGAGGATCGGACCTTCATCTGTACGCCGACCAAGGAAGATGCCGGCCCGAACAACAACTGGGCCGATCCGACCCAGATGCGCGCTGAGCTGAACAAGGTTTTCGACGGCTGCATGCGCGGGCGCGTCATGTACGTCATTCCTTTCAGCATGGGGCCGCTTGGGTCTCCCATCGCGCAGATCGGCGTCGAGATTTCCGACTCCCCATACGTTGCCGTCAACATGCGGATCATGACCCGCATGGGCTCCAAGGTGCTGGATGTCCTGGGGGAGAACGGCTTCTTCGTCCCCTGCATCCACTCCGTCGGCGCGCCGCTGAAGCCGGGTGAGAAGAGCGTTTCCTGGCCCTGCAACCCGAACATCCCGGAGAAGTATATCGTCCACTTCTCCGATGACCGCTCCATCTGGTCGATCGGTTCGGGGTATGGTGGCAACGCGCTTCTGGGCAAAAAGTGCCTGGCCCTGCGTATCGCTTCCAACATGGCCCGCGACGAGGGCTGGCTGGCCGAGCACATGCTGATCCTGGGTCTTGAGAGCCCCGAGGGCAAGAAGACCTACGTGGCGGCCGCGTTCCCCAGCGCCTGCGGCAAGACCAACCTCGCCATGCTGATTCCGCCAGCGACCTTCAAGGGCTGGAAAGCGTGGACCGTGGGCGACGATATCGCCTGGATCAAGAAGGGTCCGAACGGCGAGCTGCGGGCGATCAACCCGGAGTACGGTTTCTTCGGCGTGGCACCGGGCACCTCGACACTTTCGAACCCCAACGCCATCAAGACCATTACCAAGAACACCATCTTCACCAACACCGTGTTGACCGACGACGGCGACGTGTGGTGGGAAGGTCTGGACGGCGCTCCGCCGGCGCATGGCATCGACTGGCAGGGCAAGGACTGGACCCCGGACTCCAAGGTTCCGGGTGCCCATCCGAATTCCCGTTTCACCGCGCCGGCCAGTCAGTGTCCGACCATGGACCCGGCATGGGAAGATCCTGCCGGCGTGCCGATCTCGGCGTTCATCTTCGGCGGTCGTCTGTCGAAGCTGTTCCCGCTGGTCTACGAGGCCTATGACTGGGAACATGGCGTCTACATGGGTGCCACCATGGGTTCGGAGGCGACCGCGGCCGCCATCGGCCAGGCCGCCATCCGTCGCGATCCCATGGCCATGCTGCCGTTCTGCGGTTACAACATGGCCGACTACTGGGGCCACTGGCTGAAGGTCGGCAAGGCGATCGGGGACAAGGCACCCAGGATCTTCCGCGTCAACTGGTTCCGCAAGGACGAGAATGGCAAGTTCATGTGGCCGGGTTACGGCGAGAACATGCGCGTGCTGAAGTGGATCGTCGACCGCGTCAACGGCTCTGCCGATGCGGTGGACGGTGTATTCGGGCGCATGCCGAAGGCTGGTGCCATCAACACCGACGGCCTGGACATCAAGCCCGGTGCCCTGGACAAGCTGTTCGCGCTGGACAAGGACGCTGCCCTGGCCGAGTGCGAGGAACAGGTCGCCCATTTCGCTCAGTTCGGTGCCCGGTTGCCGAAGGAGATGGAAGACCAGCGGCAGAAGTTCCTCGGCCGCGTCAAGGCGAGCTGAGCCGCGCAGAGAGAGAAAGAAGGGTACGAGGGGCCTTGGCCCCTCGTGCTCCCTGAAGATGCAGGCGGCCACGGACTTCGGTTCGTGGCCGTTGGCGGTTTCCGACCATGTCGGATACCGCGAC
>JBKACM010000389.1:0-1942 GCA_046269335.1 Alphaproteobacteria bacterium
GGCTTTACCGGCCAGCACGAGTCCGGCCATGAGTCAATTTGGGTGCTGGCCGGTATATCGCTCATGTCTGCTCCCGAAGCTCCGAACTTCCGCCATCCGGAAAGCGTTTGCATGCTGAATTACATTTGGCGGGAGGTTCGACCATGCAAGTACGCGAGCTGATGACCCGGAACGTCGCGCTGGTTAGCCCGGATACGCTCCTTCGGGACGCGGCGATGAAGATGCGCGAGGAAGACACCGGCTTCCTACCGGTGGGCGAGAACGACCGTCTGGTCGGCACCATCACCGACCGCGACATCGCCATCCGCGCGGTCGCCGACGGCAAGGACCCCGGTGCGACCAAGGTGCGGGATGCCATGTCCCACGAACTGGTCTACTGCTTCGACGACCAGCCGACGGAGGAATGCGCCGCCCTGATGGGCGAGCGGCAGGTCCGTCGCCTTCCCATCCTGAACCGGGACAAGCGGCTGGTGGGGGTGGTGTCGCTGGGCGATCTGTCCAAGTGCGGCCAGGAGCACGTGGTTGGCCACACGGTCGAGGAAATCTCGCAAAGGCGGCATTGAGGCAAGGTTGTCAACGGGCGTCGAGAATTAGGCCACTGGCGATGCCCGAGGGTGCCGCATCGGATACCCCGAACCGCCGGCCGATCCAGGTTCCGCGGAATGGCGACAGGATCGTCGCCTTCCCCCAGGTCGGCGGGCTCCACCATCGGTATGAACTCCTGGCGGCCTGACCGACGCCTGTCACCATGATCCCATGCTGGCCATCCGAACCAAACCCGGCCGTTTCGCCCGCCTGCGAAGCATTGCCCACGACATCCTGCGCGCCAACGGTGTCAACAACGTCAACGAGGAACTCTACATTAACGCGCTGAACTTCGAAAATGCACTCTCATATCGAGTAACGTGAGGAGAACTGAACAGCCCTGGCATGTTCATGATGTTCGCCCCTCTGGAGGGGTGGCGGCACATCAAGGACACGGATCGTCACACCGCCATCGATTACGCCCACGTTCTCAAAGACCTGTCGGATATCCACTTTCCGAGGGCCAGGAAGATCGTCCTCGTACAGGACAATCTCAACACCCACGTCAGAGCCTCGCACTACCAGGCATTTCCAGCCGCCGAGGCCCGACGCCTCGTCGAACGCTTCGAGTGGCACTATACCCCGAAGCACGGCAGTTGGCTCGATCTGGCCGAGTCCGAACTGGGCGTCCTCTCCTCCCAATGACTTGACCGCCGTATTCCCGACAAGCAGACCCTCATCGACGAAATCACCGCTTGGCAAGCGGACCGAAACCGCCATCACGCCAAGGCCGAGTGGCAGTTCACAACCGAGGACGCTCGGATCAAGCTCAAACACCTCTACCCGCAATTTGACTGACCCGGGCCACTAGGATGACCCCGCGCTGGACCGGCGCCGCCATGCTAGAGGCCACCAAGAACTTCTGGATGCTTGGAGGCCCACAAGCACCTACCGACCCTGCGGAACGCCCTTGCCGCATACGAGGCCGAGCATGCCGCCAACATCACCCTTGAACATCAGGCCATGTCCGCGTATTCTACTAAGATCTGAGGCTCTTGCAAAATTCAGCAGTCATGGAGGTTTTCGCGGCGCGCCAATGGAATAGGCAGCGACGTATGGCTCCCGTAGCTAATTTCCGATAAGTTGACGTTGTTGAAGCGCAACAGACGGAAACGGCTACGAGCAATGGCACTGAGAGAAACGCTATCAGCACTCTGGCACACCATTCAAACGGAACTTTTCCCCTGGCTCGAGGACGACCTCGGACCATTGAGTCAAAACCATCAGCGCCTTGTCGTCGTGCTGGAGTTGGCCAACATTGAGGGCTTCGTGCGGCACTGGCGCGGCGTTCCCGGCCGCCCGCCCGCCGAGCCGGCTGCTTGGCCATGCCAGCATCACTTCCACCGCAATCTACACC
>JBKACM010000390.1:0-1939 GCA_046269335.1 Alphaproteobacteria bacterium
CAACAGCCGTCCGGCCAACTCCGGAACCAGACCAAACCCCTTCTCCCCGCGCTGGTGCCCCAGAAAGGCCACAGTGACCGGACGAACGCCGGTCCGGTCGCGACAGCCGGTGACCGCACGGTTCGAAAGCGGCAACGCCTGAACGGGAAAATCGAACACCTTCTCGTAGATCGACGAAGCCCGGGCATCGAAGGTGGCCAGCTTCAGCCAGGAGTTGTCCACCGGAGTCAACTGCTTGCGCGCCACATAGCGCAACAGGGTCGGTCGCGGATCCCCCTGGTAGCAAAGGTCGTATTCGGTGCCGTTCGGGGTCTCTTTGGGGACCAGCCCGGCATACAGGCCAAACTCGACGATCACCGTCGGACGCTGCTCCATGGGCATGGCCTGGATCCAACGCAACAGGGCCATGAGCTGTCCGGGACCGGCTGAATTGAAGAAAATCAGATCCTCGCGACCAACGCCATGCAGACAGGAGAGATCCTCGTGGGTGAGATTGGCCACGAAATCGAAGTTGCTCAACCAGCCGCAGATCGGATCGGTGTCGTAGGTACCATAGGCGTGACAGCGGAACCAGGGGGTGGCCAGCAGTTCGTCACGCAAAAAGGGCTCGATCTGCTTGTAGGCCAGCACCGCCGAAGGAATGCCGCGCCTTCTGGCCTCGAAGACGATGTGACGGCAGGAGTTGGCATGATGGCCCAGATTGTTCTGCAAACCCGGATCGGCGAAGACGAGGTTCATGGGGGTCGATGGTCCCTTGGTAACGGTTGTTGGCCTGCCCGGAATTTTTGCATGCTTTCTTTAAATGTCAAAGATTTTTCGCTCCCGCAGGAACGGTTTGCCGGATTTCCGGACACCCGGCGCCTTGGCAGGCATCACACGAACCCTTGACATAAAAAAACACTACAGATAGAAAGGACGATTTATGCCATCACAAGATGGCTGACACCCATGTTTCGACCCTTTTGACACGAGAAACGGACCATGAATTGCATGTGGCCTCCGTTCGATCAGAAGCGATGGGTGAAAAATATCAACTGCTTGAAATGAAAGTGGAAAAGAAAGAATGTTCTTTTCATCCCCAGGTTTCATGCGCGGCACGCTGACGGCCCTGTGTTTTCTGATGGCCTGCGGCGCCGCAAACGCCAACACCAGAACGAACGGCGCTCCGGATTATCTGAAACGGATGCTCAAGGGCGAGGAACGGGGCGAACCCTCTTCGCATCTGAGCGAACCCGCCGGCGACGGACGGGCCGAGGTGTCGAGGGTTCCTTCGACCCCGGTGCGGCTTGCCTCGCTGGTGCCGATCCAGACCGTGGTCGAACCGCAACGCAATGCCTCGAAATCGCGGGTGGTCATCGAGCGGATCCGGCGCGATGACACCTATGCCGAGCTGATGCAGCGTCAAAACATCCCCAAAAGGCTTGCCAGACTTTTCGCGCTCAAGGCCAAACCTCTGTTCAATCTCGAACAGCGCTTGAAAACCGACACCCCGGTCAAGCTGACCTTCAACCAGAGCAACCAGTTGATCGGCTTCGGTTATCCCATCGACCGCGAGGTGACGCTGCGAATCTCGATGGACGAACAGGAGCGCATCACCGCCTCCCTGGACAAAAACCGTCAGCCTCCGCCCCAACCCCTGCCCCAGCCGGGCATGGCGGAAGAGAAGAAGGAGGGACCAGCCGACACCCGCAACGCGGAGCGCAGTGCGGACAACGAGGAGATCGTGCTGGAGGACGACGCCCTGGCTGAGACCGACGATGACGACGAGGAGTCCTCGCCGCCGATAGCCGACTCCTTGTCGCGTGAATTCGCGGGCATGGCCGTCACCACCCGGGAGGTGACCATCCGGCCCGGTGACTCTCTGGGTTCGCTGTTGTCCCGGCGCCACATCCCCAATCTGACCGCGTTGCAGCTCTCCAAGGCGGCCCGTCCGGTGTAT
>JBKACM010000038.1:0-15003 GCA_046269335.1 Alphaproteobacteria bacterium
AGGGGCGACGAGCTTGCTGCCATAGGGCAGAACGGGGATGCGAGTTTCTATCCACGCCCCCGCGTGAGGGGCGACTCCAGCAGGACGGCCACGCGATCTTGCACATTGAGTTTCTATCCACGCCCCCGCGTGAGGGGCGACCCCCCATCTGATAACATACGAAGCCGACTGAGAAAAGTCCGTCATTCGCGCGAACGGGGGCATTGGTTTGCCCGCATCGACGACGTTTTGCCTGAAGAGAATTTTTTTCTTCACGATGTCAAAGAGCTACGAACCGTGCGAACCTGCTGGGAAAATCAGACGGGCTCAAGGTTCGCGCGCGCGTTCACGGCTTATGGAAGCCAGGGGATCTATATCGGACTCTAAACGATCAAAAGGCCATTGAGGTCGGTCGCCGGCTTGGCACCGACATGATCCACCCGGCGTTGCCAGTTTGATCCCAGATGATAATAGCGCAGGCTGTCCAGTTTGGGATCAATGATATCCTCCAGTCGCGCTTTCAGGAGGGTCCATTGAGCAGGGTCGACTTCTATTTCGAAGACGGATTTCTGGACCCGTTGGCCATAGTCCTGGCAGGCCTTGGCGACTTTTCTCAGTCTGCGGGTACCTCCGGGGGTGGCGGTGCTTACGTCGTAGGTGACGAGGATCATCATGGATCGACACCCTATTTCCAGAACCAGGGTGGATAGGCGTCGAGATCGCCGCGCAGATGACGGGCCAGCAATTGCGCCTGGACATAAGGCACCAGGCCGAGGGGCATGCTTTCTTCCAGAAAGGGGTGCTGCCGTTCCGTCTTTTTGCGCTCCTGCCATGCCGTCAGGACGGTTTTTCGTGCGTCGTCCCGCAAAAAGACCGCGCCGCCATCCCGTTTTTCGAAGTCGGCGGCCCGAACCTGGCGGCGGTTGATCAGCGAGAGGACCAGACGATCCGCCAGGATGGGGCGCAGTTCCTCCATGAGATCAAGGGCAAGGCTGGGGCGGCCTGGGCGATCGCGGTGGAGAAAGCCTACGGCGGGATCGAGCCCGACACTTTCGGCGGCGCTGCGGCAATCATGGGTCAACAGCGTATAGAGAAACGACAGGAGCGCATTGACGGGATCAAGGGGCGGGCGACGCGAGCGGCCACGGAAAGCGAAGTCCGCATCGGGGGAACGGATCAGTTCATTGAAAACACTGAAATAGAGGCTGGCCGCCTCGCCTTCCGCACCGCGCAGAACATCGACAGTTTCGGTTGAAGCACTCACCCGGCGCAGAATTTGCGCCATGCGACGGGTGGCGTCGTCAAACGCGGTGTTCTGTTCGACCCCGTATTCGCCGCCGTAATCGCGCATGGCCCGCATCAGCACCGCCCGCTGGTTGGAGATTTTGCCGATGATGAGGCTTCTGACAATTTCTTCCGGTCGCTCGGACGCCTTGTACTGGGCGCGGCGCAACAGGACATTTCCGGTGACGGGGCCTTCGATCCGGGCCTGGAAGCGGCCGCCGCGATCCAGCAGAACGATGGTAATGCCGTGCGAGGCACAAGCCTGCATCAGGCCAGGGGAGACATAGATGCCGCCGAAGACGACCACCGAGCCCAGCATATGCAGCGGGACCCGGCCCTTTTCCACTCCCTCGACCTCGGCGACCAGGTTCTCGCCATCCTTGCGCAGGCCGGCACCTTCGGTCGTGACATAGAGGGTGTTCAGCAGTTTTTTCATGCGTCGACCTTGTCATCATCGGCCAACAGGGAGGCCAGCATCCGCTCACGCCACTGGCGAGCCGGCCTGGCGCTGGCTTTCGGACGGCACAGGTCGAGCAGGGAACAGGCCCGACAACGGTCGGCGCGAAAGACCGGTGGCGGGGTTTGCAGGCTGGTGAAGACCGCACGCACGTCGTCGATCGTCTTTTCGGTCAGGGCGCGCAGCGAAGCGTCGAAGGAGACAACGACCCGGCGTCTGGTTTCGGCGTAATACAGGGCCCCTTCGGGAACCGTCTGTCCGGTCATTTCTTCCAGGCAGAGGGCCTGGGCGCAGAGTTGCACCTCATCGGCGCGGTGTTGCTTGGCCTTGCCCCGCTTGTACTCGACCGGATAGGGCGTTTCCGCCGCATCGGCGCTCTTGTGGAACTCGACCAGATCGGCCACGCCGGCGATGCCCAACCGTTTGGCGGCCAGCGGCAAGGCCATGACCCGCCGGACGCCACGGGTCCTGCGTTCGCCGCCTTTGTCGGCGGAGATGTGAAGCACGTGGCCCTCGGCGGTGAAACGGTTTTCCTCCCACAGCCGTTCCAGATGGATCAGCGCCGCCTGCCGCAGGCAATAGACGGCATGTTGCAGAGCGGAAAGCGGGATGGGCTCGTCCCCCCGCTCATCCTCCCCCATCCGATTGCCGGTGCCGGGCACGGCCTTATACCATCCGCACGAAGTTTTGACTTCGTGCGGAGCGGGTTTCGCTCAGTCGCCGCGCGGGCTTGATACCAACGGCACGGGTCAAGGCCTCGTGCCGCCGGTATAATACCAGGGGTGGCCAAGGCCATGAGGCGAGATTTTTCCGAGGGCGAAGTCATTTTCAAGGAGGGCGATGCCAGCCTTGCCGTCTATCTCGTCGTTTACGGCGAGGTGGAGATTCTGAAGGAGCGTGGCCAGAGCTCCGTAACCTTGGCCGTCATGTCCAAGGGCGACGTCTTCGGTGAAATGGGGGTCATCGATCGCAAGCCTCGCAGTGCCACTGCGCGGGCCAGGTCGGAAGTGACCCTGGAGATTACGCCACGGGTCGAATATCTCCACGAGTTGGAAACCAGGCCCGGTCAGGCGTTGAAGCTGATTTCGACCCTGGTGGAGCGGTTGCGGACCGCCGATGACATGCTGCTGGATTTCCGGCGGGAGCAGGGGGCGAAGGTTCCATCCCAATCTCCATCCCCGTCCCCATCCCCATCTCAGGCGCTGCCGGTGGTGGCACCCTCATCGACGGTGGCGGTACCCGCCGTGGTACCGGAGCCCGGGGGGCGTCCCGAAAATCTGCTGCTGCGCCTGTTCCGCAGGCACCGCAAGCGTCGGGAGCCGACAGCCGCCGAGAATCAGGCGAGCCGGATTCTGGAGCGTCCCGGTCCTCTGACGGTGCTGGTGGCGGCGGTCTTCGGCGATTTCGAGGGTGGGCTGGTGGCCAAGGTGATTCATGCCGCCCTGGATGGGATTCCCGCCTACTCGGTGCGGTGTATGCCGAATCTCGCGGTTCTGGGGGATCCCAGCGTTCAGGGTATCGAGGACGAGGCGCAGCGACAGACGGCGGCGGCCTTCCACGGCAACCGGCTTCTGGTCAAGCATCGTGTGGATCTTCTGGTCTGGGGCGAGCTGGACTCCACCGGGCAACAAGTGGTGGTCCGCCTGTTGACGCCCCTGGGGGTGGAGGAACGACCGGGTTCCTTCGTACCCGAACTGTTTCTGCTGCTGCCGGTCGCCATGGACGAAGCGTGGACCGGTCTGTTGCGCGGAGCGGTGATGGCGGCATTGTCACCGCGAACCGAGGCTCATGGCCACCTGATCCGGCTCTGTCTGGTCGATGCCATCGACCGGGCAGTGTCCCTGTGCGAAACCGGTCGATCCGGATTTTCCGGCGGTGAGCAGTCCGCCGTCCTGACCGCCTTTGCCAATGCCGCCGCTGCCGCCGGCAATCTGGAGCCTGCCGGCTCGTGGTACGCCACCGCCATAGGCTCGTACCGACGGGCGATCCGCTTTCTTTCCGGACCGGTGGATTCCCGCTGGGGACCGCTGCACCGTCTGCTGGGGTTGACTCTTCAGGCCAACGGCGAGCGCACCAACGACATCGAGTTTTTCGCCCAGGCCGCGGAGGCCTACCGTTCGGCCCTGGACACCATCACCCGCGATTTTGCTCCCCGGGAATGGGCGGCATTGCAGAACCGCCTGGGGGTAATGCTTTATCGTCTGGATCTGAAGACGGGCAAGCTCACGCCGCTGAAGGAGGCTCTCACCGCGTTTCAGAATGCCCTGCAGGTCATTACCCGCGCCGAGGATCCCTATCGCTGGGCCGAGATCATGAACAATCTGGGCCAGTCCCTACAGATTTACGGGGAACATGTTCGCAGCGCCGACGTCCTCAGGCGGGCGGTGGAGGCCTGCCGACACGCTCTGGAGGTCCGCACCCGGGAGGCGACGCCGCTGCTGTGGGCCGCCAGCCAGAACAACCTGGGTTCCGCCAGCTTCATGCTGGCGAGGATGACCGGGGATTCCGAGGACATCGGAACGGCGGTGGAGGGATTTCGGGCCGCTCTTGGCGTCTACTCGGCGCACGGCCTCGCGAAGATGGCACAGGTGACGGAAAAGAACCTCGCCCACGCCGAGAAGCTGGGCCACACCCAAAGCCGTCGCCGTGTCGCCAGCGTCTCCTGGGCCGAGGAAAACAAGCCCGCGGATCGGAACGGGAGAAGCGCCCGACCGCCAGTCTCTGCCGATCCGGACGACGAATTCATTCCGGATGGGTAGCTCCGACGGGATTCTGCCACGACGGGCCGGGCGCGCCGGAACGAGGCGGGGCCTGTATGCGGTGAAGCTTCGCGATGTCGTCGATAAGGTGGTCGACCCGAGAGAGCGTGTCTTGGATCTGCCGGCGGACCCCCTCGCCGCAGGGTACCGGCGAGCTGTTACCCCGTGCCGCGATCTTGTCGTAACTGGCCATTTCTCCCCCCTCCGTGATGGCGCCCGTGTTTGTCGTTCTGGCGCTCTGTTCGGAGGAGAGCCTAGCAGTCCGGGGTTTCACGAATATTTCAGCCGGGGGAGGATGGGCCTTGCCACGGTTTCAGTCCGGTTTCCGAATGGTTTCATGGGTGAGCGTCAGGCATGGATGTTCCCCCTCTGGTTATCCACCATTTTCCGGGATTGCCTGGCAGCCCATCCGGTGCTACACGACGGACCCGGCCCGGCTGCCGCTGGCGGCATGCGGGACGTTTTTTGCGGCGCGCGACACCCCTGGAGGCCAGCGCCGTTTTCGAGTATTCGGAGGACAGACGATGAGCGAGATTCACAAGATTCCCGTGACGGCGCGCAGCGGGGTAGGAAAGGGGGCCGCCCGTGCCATGCGTCGTTCCGGTCTGGTGCCGGGCGTGGTCTATGGGGCCAGGTTGCCACCGGTCACGGTTGCGGTGGAGCCGCAACGGCTTGGCCTGGAAATGCAGCAGCCTGGTTTCTTCACCAAGCTTTTTCATCTGGAACTGGATGGCAAGGTCGATCGCGTCCTGTGCCGTGCCGTGCAGCGGCACCCGGTCACCGATCAGGTGCTGCACGTCGATTTCATGCGGGTTGCCGCAGGGGCCACCGTCCATGTAGGCGTGCCGGTGAGGTTCATCAACGAACTGGCTTCGCCGGGACTGAAGCGGGGGGGTGTGCTCAACATCGTCCAGCATGAAATCGAGCTGGTGGGCCAGCCGGAGGCCATTCCCACCGCCATCGAGATCGATCTCACCGGGCGGGAAATCGGCGATTCGATTCACATCCACCACATTGCCCTGCCGCCTGGGGTGCGGTCCTTCGTCACCGATCACGACTTCACGGTGGCGACCATCGTGTCGCCTTCCGGTCTGAAGTCGGAAGACGAGGAAGCGGCCGCTGGTGGTGAAGGCGGCGCCAAGGCCTGATGCTGCTGGTCGTGGGGCTGGGCAATCCCGGTATCGAGTATGCCGGGCATCGTCACAATATCGGATTCATGGTGGTGGACGAGATGGTCCGCCACCATGGCTTCGGTCCCTTCCGCGCGAAATTTCATGGGCAGCTTGCCGAGGGAAGCATCGGTGGCGAGAAGGTCCTGGCCCTGAAGCCCGAGACCTTCATGAACGAGTCCGGCCGTGCGGTTGCCGCGGCGGCGCGGTTTCACAAGCTTTCCACCGATCGCCTGATTGTCGTTCATGACGAGCTGGATCTGGCTCCTGGCAAGATCCGGGTCAAGAACGGGGGCGGCAGTGCCGGACACAATGGCCTGCGCAGCATCGACGCCCATCTGGGTCCTTTGTATCGTCGCATCCGCGTCGGTATCGGCCATCCGGGGGAGCGGGATCAGGTGACCCGCTATGTTCTGCACGATTTCGCCAAGGCCGACGAGTCCTGGCTGTCGGTGACACTGGGGGCTCTGGCACAGGCTTTCGAGTACCTGGTGAAGGGAGATGACGCGGGCTACATGACCAAGGTTGCGCTGCTGACTCAACCGCACTGTGCCCGGTGACGCAGCAGATGATCCGCCAGCACGCAGGCGACCATGGCCTCGGCTACCGGTACGGCCCGGATGCCGACGCAGGGATCGTGCCGGCCTGTGGTCACCACCTCCACCTCGTTGCCATGGACATCCAGGCTCCGTCGGGGGGTCAGGATCGAGCTGGTGGGTTTGAGCGCCATCCTTACCACGATGGGCTGCCCGGTGGAAATGCCCCCCAGGATGCCGCCGGCGTTGTTGGAGAGAAAACGGGCCGCACCATCATCGCCCCGGCGCATCTCGTCGGCGTTCTCCTCTCCCGATAGGGCGGCGGCGGCGAAGCCGGCCCCGATTTCCACCGCCTTGACCGCGTTGATGCTCATGAGCGCCTTGGCCAGGTCGGCATCGAGCTTGTCGTAGACCGGAGCCCCAAGCCCCACCGGCACGCCCTCGGCCACCACTTCCACCACCGCGCCGATGCTGGAACCCCGCTTGCGCACCTCGTCCAGATAACCTTCCCACCGCGCCGCCATCAGGGGGTCGGGGCAGAACAGGGCGTTGGCTTCCACCTGGGACCAGTCCCAGCGGTCACGATCGATGACATGGGGGCCAATCTGAACCAGGGCCCCGCGAACGCTCATTCCGGCGATGACCTTGCGCGCTACCGCCCCCGCCGCCACCCGCATCGCGGTTTCCCTGGCGGAGGAACGGCCGCCCCCTCTGGGGTCCCGGATGCCGTACTTGTGGTGGTAGGTGTAGTCGGCATGTCCCGGACGGAACTGCTCGGCAATGGCCCCGTAGTCACGGGAACGCTGGTCCTGGTTCTCGATCAGCAGGCCGATGGGGGTTCCGGTGGTCAGCCCCTGGTATACCCCGGAAAGGATGCGAACGGTGTCCGGCTCCTGCCGCTGGGTGGTGAAACGGGACTGCCCGGGCCGGCGCCGATCCAGCCACACCTGGATGTCAGGTTCAGCCAGGGGCAGCCTGGGCGGCACGCCATCCACCACGCACCCGATGGCTGGCCCGTGGCTCTCCCCAAAGGTGGTGAAACGGAACAGTGTTCCAAACGTGTTGCCGGACATGGCGTTCTTCCGGACGATCCCCCTTCCGGTCTCACTCCCCGCCCTTGGCGGTGCGGAACGTCTGCAACAGTTCCGCCACCTCGGCGGCGTTGTCCACCGACACCATGCCGACGGTGTGATAGCCGCTGTCCACGTGGTGGACTTCTCCGGTCACCCCGGCACTCAGGTCCGACAGCAGGTACAGGCCGGCCCCACCCACGTCCTCGATGCTGACGTTGCGCTTCAGGGGGGCGTTCAGCTCGTTCCAGCGCAGGATGTGACGGAAGTCGCCGATGCCGGAGGCCGCCAGGGTCTTGATCGGTCCGGCGGAGATGGCGTTGACACGGATCCCCACCTCGCCAAGATCGGTGGCAAGGTAGCGAACGCTGGCCTCCAGGGCCGCCTTGGCCACGCCCATGACATTGTAGTGGGGCATGACCCGCTCGGCCCCGTAATAGCTGAGGGTCAGGAGGCTGCCTCCCGATGACATCAACGGCAGAGCCCGCCGACAGACATCGGTGAAGGAAAAGCACGAGATGGCCATGGTCCGGTTGAAATTCTCGGCCGAAGTATTGACGTACTTCCCTTTCAGTTCCTCCTTGTCGGAGTAGGCGATGGCGTGAACCAGAAAGTCCAGGCACCCCCACCGCTCGGCCAGAGTCGCGAACACCACGTCCATACTGGCGGAGTCGGAAACGTCGCCCGACATCAGAAAGTCACTGCCGATACTCTCCGCCAAGGGCCGCACGCGCTTTTCCAGCGCCGCACCCTGGTAGGTGAAGGCCAGCTCCGCTCCCTGCGCCTGTACCGCCTTGGCAATTCCCCAGGCCAGCGAGCGATCGTGGGCCACGCCCATGATCAGACCTTTCCGTCCGGCCATCAAAGGGTTCAAGCCACTCATGAATCTCCTCTCAAGGTACCCATTGCCATCTGCGGCGGCATCCTACACGGAAAACTGCGAGGGGAACAGGGACATGAACCAAGGCAACAGGGTGAAAATGGGAACGAGGTTGCTGGACCGGGGCAAGTGGTGAACAAATGGCGCTCAATGCGCCATTCCCAGACCGTGATGAGTCAAGCTCATCTCGGTCTGGTATTATACCAACGAGTCGATGAGATGACTCACCGGCCGGCGACGGTCATGCCATCCACGCGGACGGTCGGACTCTCCGTTCCGAAACGCAACGCAAGGTCATTGGCTGGCGTCAGATGCCGGAACATCTCCACGAGGTTGCCCGCCACCGTAACCTCATGCACCGGATAGGCGGGTACCCCGTTCTCGATCCAGCGTCCGGCGGCACCGAGACTGTAATCGCCGGTGATGCCGTTGACCCCCATGCCGAACAGTTCGGTGATGTAGAACCCCTGCCGGATGTCGGCCATCAACTGTGCCGGCGAGAGTTGGCCCGCCTCCAGATGCACGTTGGTGGCCGAAGGGGACGGCGGCGAGGAGATGCCCCGTGCCGCATGGCCAGTGGTGCGCAGGCCAAGCTGGCGGGCCGATCGCAAGTCCAGCAGCCAGGTGGTCAGTACGCCGTTTTCGACCAGATTGCGGCGGCGGTTGGCAACGCCCTCGCCATCGCAGGGCCGTGAGCTGGGGCCGCGACGGCGATGGGGATCATCGACGATGGTCACGCCGGGAGCAAATACCGCCTGCCCCAGCCTGTCCTTCAGAAACGTGGTTCCCCTGGCCACCGAGGCACCGTTGATGGCCCCCAGCAGGTGGGAGACCAGGCTGCGGGCGACGCGCTCGTCATAAACCACCGGTACCGACTGGGTCTTTACCTTGCGGGCGCCAAGCCTGGCCACGGCCCGGGTTCCAGCGGCAAGCCCGATATCTTCCGGGCTGCGCAGGTCCGAAAAATAAACGGCGCTGGTGTAGTCGTAGTCACGTTCCAGTCCGTCAGCGTCGTTGCCGGCGATCACCGAAGCCGACAGAGACGAGCCAGAGGTCGAGTAGGCATGGGCAAAACCGTTGGAGGCCGCCAGGGCCACGGATGAGCGCCCCCAGGAGGCGCTGGCACCGTCGGAATTGGTGACGCCGGGGACCGAACGGCCTGCCGACTCGGCCTCCCGGGCTTTGGTGATCAGGGTCTCGGCCGTGGGCTCGGCAGGGTCATGAATGTCCAGCGCCGCCAGGTTGCTTGCCAGCTCACCCGGATCGGCGAGGCCGCAATATGGATCCTCGGGGACGACCCGGGCCATCGCCACGACGCGATTCACCAAGTCCTCCAGGGCCGCGGCACCGCGGTCCGACGAGGAGGCGATGGCCTGGCGCCGGCCAAAGAATACGCGCAGCCCGATGTCGCCACCCTCCGACCGATCCAGTCGCTCCAGGGCACCCAGCCGATAGGAAACGGACAGCGAGGCGCTGTCCACCAGAACCGCGTCGGCGGCATCGGCTCCGAGACGCCTGGCCCTGGCGATGAGGTCGGAGAGCAGGTTCAGGTGCGCGCTGGCGGTATCCATGGGCTTGATCCATCGTAGAAGGAAGGGGGCGAGACGGCGGCCGGCATTATGAGGGATTTCGGGGGGATCGGAACAGCCCCAAAAACAGGTCGGATGGTCCTGGATCGTGTAGCCTTATTCCCTGTACTATGACGAAGGTAGCATGTTCTTTAGAGCGGTTTCCGACCAGGTCGGATACCGCGAGAAGCCCGCGCGGCGCTTGAGCGGCCAGAGCGCGCGGCGCTTGAGCGGCCAGAGGCTTAGAACGGTTCGAGAGCCGGGTGAATCCGGCCGGGGTCATCACGCAACGGACAGAATGTCGATGCAGTCCCATTCCAATAAACGATCAGCGGGTCCCAGGTTCAGCCACAACGTCATCGAGACGCTGGAGGTTACCAGCGACCTTGCGGCCCTGTGCCGATACGGCACCCTCGTGAAGATCAACTCCACTGGTCTTCGACTGCTGGGAACCGCGGCTGCCGAGGGCATAATCGGACGGCTCTTTACTGATTTCGTGACGGAGGATTATGTCGCCACCGTCCGGGAGTTGCTGGTTCTGGATGTCATCGAGACGACCCCGTCGCCGGTGCGTCTACGTCGACTCGATGGCTCGCTTACGGAAGTCGTGCTGCTGATTCACCCGGCACGGGAGCTGGGCGATGGCTTTGCCGTGGTGATCGCCCGAGACATAAGCCACGAAGGGCGACTGGCCAAGGCGGCGCGGGAGAGCGAGCATCGCTTCCAGCTCCTGGTGGAGCACTCCATGCATCTCATCTGCCACTGCCGGGACAACGATGTCGTCTACATGAACCGGGCCGGGCTGAAGATGTTGCGGGCCCCCGCCGGGCAGGGGTGGAAGCGCTGGCCCATCGCCGAGATGTTTCACGCCGAATACCGGGATATTCTCCTTGAGAACATTTCCCATATCCTGGCGGAACGTGCCATTCTGCCGGTGCGGCTGTGCTGCTTCGACGGAACGTTGATCGACGCCCAGATCCTCGCAACGCCACTTTTTTCCACCGACACCGGAACGAGCTTCATGCTGGAGGCACGGGACATCACCGCTCACCAGAGGGCGGTGGCGGCTTTGCGGCAGATGAACGAGACCCTGGAACACAAGGTCGAGGAGCGGACCCGGGAACTGGCACAGGAGAAACTGTTCGTGGAAGGCCTTCTGGAGTCGGTGCCAAATCCGTTGTGGTGGTGTGACTCGGACGGACTTCTGCTCGGCTACAACGAGGCCTTCCGCCTCTGGCATGGCCTGGAAGGCAATGACTGGATCGGGCGTTGCCTGGGGGAATTGATTCGTACCCAGGGTGGCGGAGACGACGCGCGCACCGATATCGAGGCGCTCAGCGGCACCCACGTCGTCTACGAGACCAACGTGTCGCGGTACGACATCGGGCCGCGCAACGTCATCATTTCCAAGACGGCCTGGCACGGCACCGATGTCCACAATGCGGGCGTGATCGGGGTCATGATGGACATCACCGAACGCAAGGCCATGGAGGCGGAGTTGCGCCATCTGGCCACCCGGGATGGCTTGACCGGATGCTACAACCGGCGGCACTTCCTGTCTCTGGCCGGGGATGAATTCCTCCGGTCCGTCCGTTACGACCGCCCGTTCGCAGTGGTGATGATCGACATCGATTATTTCAAGCGGATCAACGATACCTACGGCCATCCGGTCGGGGACGAAGCCATCAGGGCCCTGGCCCTGGCCTGCGGTTCGCAGATCCGTCCTCAGGACATGCTCGGGCGGCTGGGGGGGGAGGAATTTGCCCTCGCCCTGCCGGAAACCAGTCTGGCGATGGCGGTCGGTCTCGGCGAGAGGTTGCGTGTCGCCATCGGCCGGATACGGGTGCCGACGGCGAGTGCCGATTCGGTGACGTTCACCGCCAGTCTCGGCGTTACGGGGTGCCTGGGGGTGGACAGGTCGGTGGAGGACATGCTCTCCCGCGCCGATCAGGCCCTGTATCGCGCCAAGCAGAATGGCCGGAACCAGGTAGTGTCGCTGCCTTTCGACCTGGCCGACGGGGACGGTATCTGAAACTCGGACACGGCCCTAACCGAAGGCAACCGTCTCCCCGTTTCCCAGAACCGGACTGCCAACGGTTCCGCCCGGTCCCGTGCTCCGGACCACGGGATAGCCCAGCTCGACCATTTTCTCCACCGCCGCCGCGCCGGTGCAGTGGTTGGCGGCGATCTTGCGAAAACCGAAACGGTGCAGGTCGGCAACCATTTTTTCCTGTTCCGGCGTCAGGGGTCCGAAGGGGGCGATATGCAGCCCGCCATAGAGCCCGTACAGACTCGGCTCGTCGGCGACGTGGGAGAGCGCGTAGTCGGCCAAGGCTGTGACCGTCTGGTGGCAGCAGCCGGTAACGCAGACGGTTCCCCTGTCGCGAATCCGGAAAAACAGTGACTGTTCCCCCCGGATGCCAAGCAGGATCGGCACATCGAAGGCCACCGCCACACATCCCGGGTAAAGCACCACCGGCGAGTCGGCCGCTGTGGCGTGGATGGGACCGGTATGGGGAAGAAGCGGCCCGGCGTCCCGGGCGCGGGTCGGGGATGGCCGTTCGCCGCGGATGAACGAATACGCCGTCTCGCTGAGAGTGGAGGGAACCCGTAGAGGCAGGTCCCGCCGATGGTGCAGGATCGCCTGCAATCCCCACAGATGGTCCAGGTGTTCGTGCGACAGAAACAGAAAATCGATCTCGCCCCGCTCCAGCATACCGGCGACACCGGTATCCTGAAACCGCTGCCGCATGTATGCCTCGTCCCATCCGCAGTCGATGAGGAACTTGCGCCGGCTGCCGTCCAGTCCCTCGACCTCTACCAGACTGGCACTCCCAGCCCCGTTGTCCGGCTGCCAGACCTTGTCCCACTGGCTGGCCTCCGGTCCGCCGGAGCCCTTGACATCGGCCTGCATCCGTTCCGGATCGCGCCATCCGGCTTCCGAGATGCAGGTGATGGTGACGGAACGGCACTCCCCCAGAGACTGTTTGTCGATTTCCGACATCCTCGCACGCTCCCTTGGTTGGAACCGCGAGAAATCCGTGTCTAGTGAACTCCCAGCAGAGCCAGGAGGATACCCCCGGAAATCGCCGTCCCGAACACGCCAGCCAGATTGGGGCCCATGGCGTGGTAGATCAAGTAGTTCTTGGGGTTCTCCTGCACCCCGACGATGTGGGTGACCTTGGCCGCGATGGGAACCGAGGCAATTCCGGCCGAGCCCAGCAACGGGTTGATCTTCTCCTTCAGGAACAGGTTCATCACCTTGGCCCCGACGACGCCGGAGCCGGTTCCGAAGACGAATGCCAACAGCCCGAGAAACACGATTTCAAGGGTCTTGACGGTCAGGAACGTGTCGGCATTCATGGTCGAGCCGATGGCCAGGGTCAGGATGATGATGATCACGTTCATGACATCGTTGGCCGCCGTCTTGGCCAGGCGGTCCACCACCAGCACCTCCTTGAACAGGTTGCCCAGCATGAGCATGGTGATCAGGGGCGCTACCGGCGGGAAGAACAGATTGACGATGATGCCGATGACGATCGGGAACGCTATTTTCTCCAGGCGGCTGACCGCGCGCATCTGCTTCATCTCGATCAGCCGTTCGCTGCGGGTGGTGAGGAGACGCATCACCGGGGGCTGGATCAGGGGCATCAGTGCCATGTAGGAGTACGCGGCGACGGAAATCTGTGGCAGGAGGTGCGGAGCCAGCTTCATGGTGACGAAGATCGCCATGGGTCCATCCGCACCGCCGATGATGCCGATCGCGCCGGCCTCGTGGATGGTGAAGCCCAGAACCTTGGCCAGAATCAGGGCTACGAAGATCCCGAGGTGTGCCGCCGCGCCCAGGATCACCAGCTTCGGGTTGGCGATCATCGGCCCGAAGTCGGTCATGGCACCGACGCCGAAGAAGATCAGCGGCGGGATGATCAGCAGTGCCACCCCCCGGTAGGCGTAGGTGAACAGGCCGCCCGGCTGGATCAGATCCGAACCCGGTACGTTGGAGATGATGCAGGCGAAGCCGATGCCGACCAGCAGCAGGGGTTCGTACTTCTTCGATACGGCGAGATAGATCATCGTGATTCCGATGGCTATCATGACCGCGTTGCCCCACCAGAAATTGACGATCCCGGTCTGGTCCCGGAGCGCTTCCAAAAAGAATATCGTCTGCTCGAACACGGTTCGATCTCCCGTCATTCATTGCGGTAAAACTAGCGGTTCTCTTCCGTCCGGAAACCGCTCTGGACCTTGCCCCTGGCCGCTCAGGCACCGCGCAGGCTTGTCGCGGTATCCGACTAGGTCGGAAACCGCTCTAATGGCCGCCTTCCCTCAGCTTGGCTTCGTCGACCTTCCAATAGTGATTCAGTATCGGAAGCCACGTCAGGACCACACCGATGCCGGCAATGATGAAAAAGCTCAAGAAGAAGTCGATAATACTAAGTATTACCGCACCTTCTAGGGTGTCCGATATCATCTGGTCGTTCCCTGTGTTGATTGTTTGCTTATTGAGAAAGATCGGCGATGCACCGGGGGCCGACGATCACTTTTTGTCGGCAATTCTCTCCAGCGCGTCCCAGGTCGTCAGCATGCCCTCAAGCTTACCGTCCTCGCCCAGAACCGGTAGGTAATTGCGGGTCTGGTAGAGCAGTTGAAGCGCCTGCGAGAGCGGCGCGTCCGAGGTGAGGGTGGGCGCATCCTTCTCGGCATAGAAACCCACGGGATCGCTGCCGATGTCGTTCAGACGGCGACGGATGTCGTCGATGCTGTCGTCTTCGCTGGCATAATCCCGCAGTCTGGCGAGCGTCGGAAGACGATCGTCAGTCCCGGAGAGCATGGGTACCAGCAGCGACAGGATGCGGTGCTTGCCAAACATGCCGACATAACGCCCCTGCGCATCCACCACCGGAAGCGTCAGTACGCGATGCCGCAGCAGCATTTCGAATGCCACCCCGACCGGGTCGTCCTCGCGCAGTCTGGGCGAGTCCACGGTCATGATCGCTTCGCACTTTGTGTCACACTTCATGGTGTCTCGTTCTGTCAGGAGGCGGAGCCGGTGGGGGCAGGCGTCCAGTCCACCAAGGGAGCCCCAGGACGGGGTAAACCTTCAATATCGAACGACGCCGGTAGGCCGTAAATAATGTATAAATCAGATCAGGTAATACCGCCGCGTTCGGAGGGCCAGTTACTCCGGTTTGCAGGGCAATCGGGTGAACCCGATTGCCCCTAATTTGTGTGCGCCCAGCATGGGCGCGTTCTTGAGGGTGCAAGTCCCTCCGTTAGCTGGTCACAGTGAACGAAGAGAAG
>JBKACM010000391.1:0-1936 GCA_046269335.1 Alphaproteobacteria bacterium
TCTGCTTTCAGCGGCGCAGCAGTATACCGTGTTCATGCTGGTGCAGGAACTGGACCGGCTGAATCATGCGCTGGAAACGGCCAAAGCGGCGGTGAACGACCTGGCGCGGCGATATGCCGCCGACGTGGGCTGCAAAGGGGGCGGGGTGCAGTTCGTCAAGACGGCGGAGGGACAAATCAGCCTGCAAATTACCCCGGCCCCGTTGGAAGAGGAGGGCACATGGACTGGCTCAGATGGGTAGGCAGGATTGCGTGGAGTTGGATCCTGTACCAGTGGTCACGGCTCTTCGAGCGGGATGATCTGGAAGCGGCAGTCATGCCGCGAGTGTATGACGAGAATGGAGTCGAGCAGCCGTGGTCCTGGCTCACGGCCAAGTACGGCGATGTGCGGGTCCAGGCCAACGGTGTCTACGCGGCAAGCGAGCTGCACGAGCAGGGCGGGGCGGCGGCGCTGGTGGTGACGGTCCTGGACAGGGCAGGGCTACCGGCAGCCGATAAGCAGGTCGCGTTCTACTGGCCCGATGCGCCAGTTGACGCGGGCGCGGGCTGGTACGGCCGCTGTGTCCACGGGCCGACGAATGAGCGCGGCGCGGTGGGCTTTGGCATGGGTGGGGGCGCGTACTACTTCCCGCCGGCAGGGGGTCCACACGCGGTGTGGGTGTATGGCGAGGGGCAGAGCGACATGGTGACGGGGCTGGGGATGCTGGGCGGCACGGACCATTATCACCTGGATGTGTGGTTCAGGGAGCGGGATGGGGAACCGGAGCCGCCCGAACCACCCGAACCACCCGAACCACCGGAGCCGCCCACGCCACCTGAGCCACCGCAGCCCCCATTCCCGCCGACCGACTTTGAGACGGCGGTGCTGGCCCGGCTGGACCGGATCATAGAAGCGCTGGCGCAGATTGTCGAATTGCTTAGGGGTGTGTGACGTGAACGCCAAGGCCCTCTACGCTCGCGGGGTCGATGTCAGCTACTGGCAGCGGGCCATCACCTGGCCGGCGGTCCTGGCCACGGGTGTAACGTTCGCCTTCCTCCGGGTCTCGGACGGGCTGACCGCCGACCGCTGGTTCGAGCGCAATTGGCGCGAGGCGGGCAATCTGGGGCTGCTGCGGGGAGCTTACCACCTATTGCGGCCCGAGAGGGACGGGCAGGCCAAGCTCGTGGCTACGCTCCTGGCCGGGGCGCCGCTGGAGCTGGGACTGTACGCCGACCTGGAGATCGTCGGTCTGAACGGGCCGCGGGTACAGCGATTCCTGGACGCGATGGACGACCGGCGCGGGTGTGTGACGCATATCTACAGCCGGGCGTCATTCCTCGGGCCGATGGGCGCAGTGCCGTGGCGAGAGGGCCGCCACCTGTGGATTGCCGACCCGCGCCATAGCTGGCCGGTGCTGCCGGCGGGCTGGTTGGAGTGGGAGTTCTGGCAGTTCGGGCAGAGCGAGATTGATTTTCGGACGGTGGACCTGAACCTGTACCACGGGACGGCGGAGGATCTCAATGCGAGATACGGCGGGGGCGGGGGATGAACATCATAGAAATTCCACCCAAGGTCCGCAATCCGCGCAAGCGCAAGAACGCCGGCCCCGCATCACTCTGGCGGGAGCAGAAACAGGAAGCGCATATGACGGTCAACGGCGAGGGATTGATTGCACGCCTGCGGAGGCGACGGAGACGACGATGACCTGGACCTGGGGCACGACCATCGTCGTCTATCCCGTGGCCCGCTACGGCTGGGTGCCGGTGGTCTGGCATGGCCTCGACCTGCCGCGAATCACGCCCGGCGGAGTGAGCGGCTACGCCTGGGAATGGGCGCCGTACCTGGGCATTGGCTATTCGGGCACCATCCGGGCGGCCAGGCTGATGGCGAGGCGGCGGTACTTGTGACGTGGCCCGCAAGGTATGGCTCCAGGACGATCTAATCTCCATCCTGTCGG
>JBKACM010000392.1:0-1935 GCA_046269335.1 Alphaproteobacteria bacterium
GCCGTCGGCGCGCAGCGTGCAGGCCGGACAGGCTCCGCAGCCGTACCCCCAGACATGGCGGCGGGAGCGATCGCCCAGGTAACAGCTGTGCGTGTGTTCGCGAATCACCTCCACCAGGGAATCCCCTCCCAGAGTCTGGGCCATTGCCCAGATGGCGGCCTTGTCCAGCCACATCAGCGGCGTATGGAGGACGAATCGGGTTGCCATGCCCAGATTGATCGCCAGTTGGACCGCCTTGATGGTGTCGTCCCGACAATCGGGATAGCCGGAGAAGTCGGTCTCGCACACCCCGATCACCAGATGTCGGATGCCGCGCCGGTAGGCGATTGCCGCCGCCAGGGTCAGAAACACGATGTTGCGGCCGGGCACGAAGGTGGTGGGCAGACCGTTTTCGTCCAGGGTAATGGCGATCTCGTCCGTCATTGCCGTCCTGCCGATGTCACGGAACACGGGAACCGACAGCAGATGGTCCGCGCCCAGGCGGGCTTTCCAGGCGAGAGGCAGAGACTCCCGCACCCGCCCGCGGCATTCCAGCTCCACCCGATGACGCTGGCCGTAGTCGAATCCCACCGTCTCCACCAGGGCAAAGCGATCCAGCGCCCAGGCCAGACAGGTGGTGGAATCCTGCCCGCCGGAGAACAGCACCAGAGCCTCCTCGGCCATTTCAGCGTTCCAGCATTCCGGCGATGGCACCGATGATGCCACGGGCGGTGATGGGCTTGACTAGGCAGTCATCCGCGCCGACAACCAGCATCCGCTGACGTGTCCCCGGAGCCTCCTCCGGCTCGGAAATCAGAATCGCCTTGGCGGCGGGATCCAGAGTGCGGAGGGCGGCAAGAAAGGCGGTGGCCTCCATGCCCTCCATATGCCAATCGCACAGGACGAGGTCGGCAGTCTCCCGCCGCAGCATTTCCAACCCCGCCGGTCCGCTGTCAGCCATGCGAACCCGTCCGACATCCAGGGGTCTCAGCAGCATGCCGACCAGTTCCAGAAACCACCGGTCATCGTCCACCACCAGCACCCGCATATCCTGCCAGGAAACCTTTGGCAGACGCATATCCCCGCCGATAACACAGGAATTCATGAAATCAAGGTCCCCGGCACGTTCGAAGATGGAGCTGTTGTGATCCAGCACCCGAAACATGGGGACGTCCCAGCGTTCGATATGGTTGACCAGCCATTCCTGCAACTGGCGTGCAATGGCCCTCGGATCCAACTCACCGGTCTGACCCAGGAACCGGTCCCTGAGAACCTTGATCTGCGCCTCCAGCTTGCGATGCACGGTGGCGTGGGTCGCGAGCCCCGGCGAGTGGACGGCTTCCAGAATCCGCTCCTCCCGGACAAAGTGATGCTCTGCCCAGTCCACCAGCGAGTTGAGGGCGCTGCCGATATTGTTATGCTGCCCCTCTATCTCCGCGACCGTTGCAACGTAACGAACCATGTCCGCCAACAGGTCGTGGTCGCGGTCCAGAATTGCAACGCCAGTCGTAACGTCGGGAGTATGATCGATGTCGACCATGGGGGGTCCCTATCTCCGATCACGCCAGATTTGGTCAAGGTTCAAGCTGTGAGACGTCCCGGACGGCTCCCCGCGCAGCACTGGTGGTCAGGGCGGCATAGGCGCGCAGTGCCGTCGTTACCGGACGCTGACGGTTGGCCGGGTGCCAGGCCCTGGCTCCCCTGGCCTCCATGGCCTGACGACGGCGGGACAGTTCCGCCTCACTGACATCCACGTTGATGGTACGGCCCGGAATATCGATGCGAATGACGTCGCCAGGTTCGATCAGGGCGATGGCACCCCCCTCTGCCGCTTCCGGCGAAACGTGCCCGATGGACAGGCCTGAGGTACCGCCGGAGAAACGCCCGTCGGTGATCAGGGCACACACTTTGCCTAGACCCCGGGATTTCAGGTAGCTGGTGGGGTAGAGCATCTCC
>JBKACM010000393.1:0-1928 GCA_046269335.1 Alphaproteobacteria bacterium
CCTGAAATCGATTGCGCAAGTTGGGCTGGTGGGACTCCCCAACGCCGGCAAGTCTAGCCTCCTCGCCGCCCTTTCCGCCGCCAAACCCAAGATCGCCAACTACCCCTTCACCACTCTCCATCCCGCCATCGGTGTCGTTGGTTCGGCAGAAGAAAACCGGTTTACCGTCGCCGACATTCCCGGACTCGTCGAAGGCGCCCACGCCGGCAAAGGCCTGGGGCACGACTTTCTCCGCCATATCGAGCGTTGCGCCGTGCTGCTCTTCGTCATCGACGCTGCTGGCACGGAAGGGCGGGAACCCGCCGAGGACTACCGCCTTCTCCGCAAGGAACTCCGGGAATACGACCCGGGTTTGGCGCGGCGCCCGTTTCTCGTTGTCGCCAACAAGGCTGACCTGCCCGAAACCTCCGGTCACCTCGCCTCGCTCCGTCAGGCCTCTCGTAAGTCCATTCTCCCCATTTCCGCCAAAACCGGAAACGGAGTGCCCGAGCTGATCGCTGCGCTACGCGAAACCCTGCCTGCTTGACCGGGCTGGCAAGATACTTAACATCCTTAAACATTCATAAAATGAAGCATTTGTGGATCCTCTTGGCTCTTTTGGCCTTCGCCTCGTGCAAAAAAGGCGGTGGGCCGCCCAAAGACGCCCCCGTCCCGGTTGAGCTGGTAGCCGTGGAGACTGGCCCCCTCCTGGAAACCCTTCGCGCCACCGGCACGCTGGATGCCGAGGAGTCCGTCGACCTGAAACCCGAGGTCGAGGGAGAAGTCACTTCCATCCAGATGACCGAAGGAGAAACCGTCAAAAAAGGATCCCTCATCCTGCAGATCGATGAATCCAAACAACAGGCCGCGGTGGCGGAAGCGGAATCCGATTTCCGCCTTGCGGAGGAAACTGTTCGCCGGGCCGATGCGTTGCTCGCCGATGGCACCATTTCCAGACAGGAGCACGATCAAACCCATGCGGCCTACCGACGCTCGGAAGCCACCCTCAAACTCGCCCGAAAACGCCTGACCGAGTACACCCTGACCGCCCCGTTCGACGGCATTCTCGGCCGCCGCTACGTCAGCGTCGGCCAGTATGTGAGTTCCCAGACCATCCTCGTCAGCATCTACGCCATGGATCGTATGAAGCTCAACTTCAGCGTTCCCGAACGGTACAGCGCCCGCGTCAAACCAGGCCAAACCCTCAGCCTCACCGTCGCCGCCCACGGGGATGAGAAGTTCTCCGGCGAAATCTATTTAATCGAACCCGAGGTCGAGGTCGAAACCCGCACGGTGCAGGTCCGGGCCTACGTCCCCAACGCCG
Organism: Alphaproteobacteria bacterium; assembly: GCA_046269335.1. Taxonomy (GTDB): domain Bacteria; phylum Pseudomonadota; class Alphaproteobacteria; order Rhodospirillales; family Rhodospirillaceae; genus JADFXL01. The sequence continues at coordinate 1,304 of JBKACM010000393.1, forward strand.
ACCATCGCCTCAAGCCGGGCATGTTCGCCAACGTCACCCTCTCCGTCGGCACCAAAGACAACGCTCTGACCCTACCCGAGGACTGCATTTTCCCTCACACCGGCGGCTTTGCCGTCTACCGCGATGCCGGTGGTGTGGCCGAGCTCGTCCCCGTGGAAACCGGCCTTCGCGTTCCCGGCCGCGTCGAAATCCTGAGCGGTCTCAAGGCCGGCGACCTCGTTGCGCGTTCCGGTAACCTGCGTCTTTCTCCCGGCCGGAAACTTCTGCCCCAACCCGCCTCCCCGTGAACCTTCCCGACTTTTGCATCCGGCGGCCCATTGCCGCCGTCATGTTCAATCTCGCCATCGCGCTCGTCGGCGTCGTCGCGCTTTCCCGCCTCCCCGTCCGCGAGCTGCCCGACATTGATCCCCTTCGATACGCCCGGAGGGCAGCTCGACGTTTTCCCGGGTCAGGAGTGCTCGGATATCGGCGGCGGTGATTTTGCGGGCAGCCATCCGTTCGGAATCGAGCCAGATGCGCATGGAGGGGCGCTTTTGGCCGCCGAAGTTGATGCCGCCGACCCCGGGGAGAACTTGGAGCCGGTCGCGGATCTGGCGTTCGGCCAAGTTGGAGAGTTCGAGGGTAG
>JBKACM010000394.1:0-1925 GCA_046269335.1 Alphaproteobacteria bacterium
GTGGCCAGCCCGGCACGTGCATCACTTCGAGCACGTACGGGAGTTTCGTGGAGCGGTGCAGGAGCCGCGCGCCGATGCCGTTGTAGAACGGCGGATACTCGTGCGCGCATCGACTTCACTCGTCCGGAAGCGGTCTGCCTGGCCCTGCGCGAGCTTGCCCAGACCTGAAATGTGGATTGAAATTGCCGACGTTGCGGCCTAGGTTGAGCCGCCCTGGGCACGAAGAAGGACCCGTGGTCCATGCCGTTCAAGCCCTGATTGAAAAGAGTTCGGAAACGATGCGGACAGTCTCCATCCTTCTGGCCTTGATTCTCCTGGTATTGGCAGCCCTGGCCCTGACGCCGAAGATCGCCGTACCGCCGATCCCCCTTATGGAGATGGCCTTTTCCTCCTTGCCAAGCGTAACCGCGGCGGTTTCGGCCCTGCTGTTCATCATCGTGCTTGCCGATCGTCCCAGACCCTGGGAGATGGTTGTTGCCGACAAGGCCCCGGTGGAGGCAGCCACCGTACCGGAGGCCAACCGGTGCAACGCCGAGGTTGTAAGCTTTCTTTCCATCCTCCAGGAAAAGGGTCGTCTGGTCGATTTTCTGATGGACGACGTTGGCCCCTATTCGGACGCGCAGGTGGGCGCGGCGGCGCGGGTTCTGCACGAGGGATGCAGGACGGTTCTGAAGGAACACTTTGGGATCGTCCCGGTGCGCGGCGAAGCGGAAGGAGCCGGCATCACCGTGCCTTCCGAGTACGCCTCCGACGAGTACCGTCTGGTCGGCCGAATCTCCGGCAATCCTCCGTTCTCGGGGACCCTGGTCCATCACGGCTGGAAGGTGGAATGGGTCAGGCTGCCGCGTCTGGTGGAGGCCAAGGATGGCCGTTTGCCGACCATCGCCCCGGCGGAAGTCGAACTCTGATACCAACGGTACGAGGCCTTGACTCGTACCGTTGGTATCAAGCCCGCGCGGCGTCTGAGCGAAACCCGCTCCGCACGAAGTCAAAACTTCGTGCGGGTGGTATGATACCTTAACGGCTCGGGTGTGACCCCATGACCGCACGTTTCAGTCTCGGCATCGACCTTGGCACCAGCAACAGCGCGATCGCGATCACGGAGGTGGAGACCGACCACACCGAGGTGATCGATATCACCCAGATTCTGGGGCCCAACCAGGTGGGGGAGAAGACGACCCTGCCCTCGGCGCTCTACCTCCCCCATGCCGACGAATTCCCGCAGGGGGCCTTCCCGCTGCCCTGGTCCAGCTCTGGTGGAGGTGCCGGGAGATTCGTCGTCGGCCAGTTCGCCCGCGACCATGGGGCCATGGTTCCCGATCGTCTGATCAGTTCGGCCAAGTCCTGGCTTTCCAATCCGCACATCGATCCCAGGCAAAGGGTACTGCCGTGGAAGTCGGAAATCGCGGAAGGAAAGCTCTCCGCGTTCGACGCCTCACGCCATTACCTTGAACACATGCGGGAGGCCTTCCTGTACGCCATGCAGCGGAGGGAGCCGAACCTGGATCTTTCCGAGGTCCAGGTGGTACTGACGGTTCCGGCCTCCTTCGATGAGGTGGCCAGGAACCTGACGGCCGAGGCGGCGGAGGCCGCCGGTCTCGGCAAGGTCACCTTGCTTGAGGAACCGCTGGCGGCCTTCTACGCCTGGACGGCTCAGGCGGGCCGGGACTGGCGCACCCAGGTCCGGCCGGCCGATATCGTTCTGGTCTGCGACGTCGGCGGCGGTACGGCCGATTTCAGCCTGATCGCCGTTTCCGAGGTCGATGGGGATCTTTCCCTGGACCGTATCAGCGTCGGCGAACATATCCTGCTTGGCGGTGACAACATGGATCTGGCGCTGGCCTACACCCTGCGCGCCAAACTGGAAACGGACGGAAAATCCATCGGAGACGCCCAGTTCCTGGCCCTGGTGCATGGTGCCGGCA
>JBKACM010000395.1:0-1921 GCA_046269335.1 Alphaproteobacteria bacterium
CGTTCCGCGACTATTCATAACGCCGTGCAGCCTGAACGGAACCTCCCCGACCCCGTCGTCGGACGTCTCCTGGGCTCGACATGTGGCGCGCCCCTCAAACACGACTCCAGGTTTGCGCGGAAAGGGATCGATGGCCAGGGCCAGCGCCTCGGCAACTGTCTCCCCGACGTCGATCCGGTTGTCCCGTATCGGCTCCGGCGGGTCCGGGTCATCGAGATGGAACAGCACCTCTCCCCCCTGGCCCTTTTTTATTCCCTTTGAGTCGGTGGCCTCCGCCATCACGGCTTCGGCGTCACCGAAAGTCCTCTCGAAGCTCTCCGTTATATGGCTGGAAACAGGTTCCAGGGTAACGACACACTCCTGGATCACATCGGCAGAAAATTCTCCCCAAAGTCTTATCAAGGCACCGCGTGCCACCGGCCTCAGGGTCAGGGTCGCCACCAGACGTTCCAGGACCAGGATCCCAAGTCGCCCGGCCAAGGCGATACGTTCGCTTTCCGTGGCCTCGATGGAGAAGGTATGCTGCCCTTTTCTCAGGGTATCCACAAGCAGCGGACGGAAAAGTTCCGCCACTGGTCCCTGGTCCAAATTCGGATGAGAGACGTTCGAGCTAGTCATGCCCCTCTCCTTCCCCCCGTGGGACCTCGCCGAAGGACACCCTTCCCTGTCGCAACGCCCCCAGGGACTGACCATTCAAATGGGCCAAGGCGTCCCGGACATACCCGGCGACGGCGGCGAGTTGCCGTTCGTTTGGGAGTTGCTTGCGATACAGATTCCTCATAAGCGCCCCCTCCAGTTCCCCTGCATCACCATCCAGCCCACTGTCATAGGCCGCCACCCTTCCGTAAAAGGCGGTCGCCATCTGCTTGACCTTGGCACCGACACGAAGGTCCCCAACCCCCATTTCCCTCAGACTGCGATCCATATCCGCGAACATGGCATCAAAGACGGCCTGCGCCAGAGTGGCCGATTCCGAACCGTCCTGCTTCAGTCTGCGTAGCAGAAGAAACGCATGAAGAACGATAAGGTCAAAACGGCCATCGACCGAATCGGATACCCCCAGTTCGGTATAGAATTCTGGTGTTCTTGCCTGTCGCACGATGCTCCCGTACAGATCCTGCGCAGGGGCCGCTTCCGGATTTTTTCGACCGAAGATCCTGTTGAAGATCATCTGGGAACAGCCTGCTCTCGGCTTGAGAATTCACGACCCGGCGGCGACTATCCACCGATCCGTTCATGTTCGTCAATGCGGTTTCAAAAAGTGGACGAGCCCACTATATCTATGACGTGAAGACCTGGAGCGTTCATAAGATGCAGCCCCCCTGCCAGGCAGAACGGAGGATTTGATCATGGTGCCGCACCCCTTCGTTTCCAACGGTCTGCTTGCCGTCGGGGGGCGATTTCTGCGCGTCGTTGCCGTGGTGGCCGTTTTTAGCGCCTGTTCTCCGATCGTGGACAGCCGCGGAAACCTGCCCACGCAGGATCTTCTTTCGCAGATCCGGGTCGGTGTTCAGGCGAAGGACGATGTGGCCGCCCTGCTGGGGACAGCATCCTCAATCTCGGTGTTTGGAGACGAAACCTGGTACTACATTTCCTCCAAGGAGGAACGGTACGCCTTTTTCAGGCCGGTCGAGATAGAAAGAAAAGTGGTGGCCATCCTGTTCGACAAGCGGGGGATCGTCAGCGAGATCAAGACCTATGGTCCAGAGGATCGGCGCGATATTTCCCTGGTGGACCGCAAGACTCCGACGGCCGGGACGGAAATGACGGTACTCCAGCAGATACTGGGAAATGTCGGCCGTTTCAGCAAGGAGAAGGACAAGGCTCCGAACTGATACCAGACCCAGGGCAATCGGGTGAAAATTGAGAGAGCTGGGTGAAACAGGATAAAATCGTGAACAAAAGGCGCATTGAGCGCCCG
>JBKACM010000396.1:0-1919 GCA_046269335.1 Alphaproteobacteria bacterium
AAGGGCGTGTCCGCGCCCGCCCGGCGACTGAGGGGCATGAACAAATTAGGGGTAATCGGGTTCACCCGATTGCCCTGGAGGGTGGTTCGTCATGTGCAGCATTCTCGTACTTCGGCGTCCGGGCCATCCGTGGCCGGTAGTGGTGGCGGCCAACCGGGACGAGATGGCCGACAGGGCCTGGCGGGAACCGGCCCGGCACTGGCCCGACCGACCGGAGGTGGTGGCCGGTCTTGACGAAGTGGCACGGGGATCCTGGCTTGGTCTCAACGATTACGGGGTCATTGCTGCCATCTTGAACCGTGTCGGCACGCTGGGTCCCATGGAGGGCAAAAGGTCCCGGGGGGAACTGGTGCTGGACGCCCTGGACCATGCGGACGCGGCTCTGGCCGCCGAAGCCCTGCGGGACCTCGACCCGCATGCCTACCGTCCCTTCAACATGATCGTGGTCGACAATCGGGACGGCTTCTGGATCCGCAATTTCGGGGATGATCGTCCGGTTTCCGTTCTTGCTCTCGGCGACGGACTGTCGATGCTCACCGCCTTCGAGAGAAACGACGCCACCGACCCGCGCATCCGCCGCTATCTGCCACTGTTCCGGCAGGCGGCTCCCCCGGACCCCGACCAGGACCAGTGGGCGGAGTGGGAGGGGCTGCTGGCCGCCCGTCATTACGACGACGGCAGCGATGCCACCGGGGCCATGTGCTTTCACCTGACCAGCGGCTTTGGGACGAGTTCAGCCTCGCTGATGGCCCTGCCCGCCGTGAACGCGGCGGGGCGGAGGCCGGTGTGGCGATTCGCCGCCGGATCACCGGATGTGACGCCGTTCCGGCGAGTCAAAGGGGATTGATTTTCTGCCTGGGAGTCGTGCATAGCGCTGTTTGTGCTTACATGTACGGCACCGGATCGGTACAGTGAGTGCGTTTGATTCGCTTGCGGTCGCGGCAAGCTTGGCTACAGATCCTAGTGCACTGACACATTCATTTCGTTCATGTGTCAGTGCACTAGCTCTTTGATTTTGCATCAACTTATCCAAACTTGGCTGTCGCCTCCGTTTGGGTCGATGCACTAGGTAGGGAATTGCGGCCCGTGTTGAATGTTGCCATCAGCAAGATGAGGTTCGCCGTCGCCCATGAGTCGGCGGACGCCGTCAGGGGTGTTTCCGAAAATCTGAAGCGCCTGGGTGCCAGGAAAGTGCTGATGCTCACCAGTCAGCAGGAGATGGCGCTGCAATTCAAGATGACACGGCCGGACCTGCTGTTCTGCGACATGGCATTCTCGGCGAAAGGGGCCGTCGCGCTGACTAGGCTGTTGCGGATCGCCAAGGACGATATCGCCTTTCTGCCGATCGTCCTGTTCGGCCCGGTGGATCCGGCGCTCGCTGCCCAGGCTATCCAGGCGGGAGCGCATGAGTACCTGGCCACCCCCCTGACTCTCGAACGGATCGCCGCGGTATTGAAAGCCATCGTGCGTGATCCACGGGGATTCGTGTCGCATACCGATTACGTCGGCCCCCGTATCGGTCCGGAGATGGCGAAGAAATACGGTGTCCCGGAAATGGACTCCCCTCCGCACGCTCTGTTGCCGAACCCGTATGTCCGTCGGTTTGCTGAATTCGGGGTCAGGATCGTCGGGCAAGAGAGGGCGGAGGAGAAGGAAGCCTGGAGGCCGCCACCGCGCCCCCCTTCGCGTGAGGAGAAGGAGCCAGCGGCGAAGCCGTCCGTCCAGGAAACCCGGGAAACGGTGGAGGCGCTGCTGAGCGGGCTTCTTCCGGTGGTCGAGGCCGGAACCAAGGTTCTGTCCGCCAGGACGTCTCCCCCTCCGTCACCACAGCGGGAGTCCGGGATCAGGCCCGAAGCCGATATCGAACCGGAACTCGAACTCGGACCTGGGTCGGGACCGGTCCCCGATGTCACGGAGAG
>JBKACM010000397.1:0-1893 GCA_046269335.1 Alphaproteobacteria bacterium
GCAAACCAGATGAGCTATGCAGGTTAATCAAAAATCCTGTGAAGAAACTATTAATGGAAATTCCTGCCAATATGTTTCTCAATCGGAATGCAGCCTTAATTTTGTTTCATCAGAATGTTCTGAAACAAGCTATTGCCAAACAGGATGTTGTGAAAGCACTCAAACAGGAATTTGTGGAAAAAATGCAGCTCAAAGGGATTGTGAAACTGGCATCTGGAAGGCCTGGACCCCACCAGGGGGATAATCCCCCTGGGCCCCTAATGGATTGATCATCATCGGAATGACAGCCATCTCTCAAGCAAACCCGGCCTGGAAACCCAAGGTCCATGGCCGCAAGCGTGGTTTTCTTACCGTGCGCGAAAAAGAGTGGCTGGATGCCACCCTGCCGGAGTTCCGCCCGCCGACGGCCAGTTGTCGCGCAGACTTGCTTGCCTCCCTCGGGGCCGAGCCGGATCAGGCCAGGCTGGTGCTGGAGATCGGCTTCGGCAACGGCCAGTTCCTCGCCACACTGGCGGCCCGACACCCCGGGGACCGCTTCATCGGCATCGAGGTGTTCCAGGAGGGGATGGCCGCGCTCATCCGGCGGCTGACACGCGACCAGATCACCAATACCCGCATCATCGCGGACGACGCCCGCATCGCCCTGGCCGAGACCATTCCGCCGGAGTCGCTTGACTGGGTCATCATCAATTTTCCCGACCCCTGGCCCAAGAAACGTCACCACAAACGCCGCATCGTCCAGTCGGAGTTGCTCGACCTGCTGACCGCGCGGATGCGCCCTCTGGGATTGCTCACCCTGGCCACGGACTGGGAGGAGTATGCCGACTGGATGGCCGACCGGCTGGAGGCCCATGCCGGGTTCGTCAATCTCGCGACCCCGGAACGCTTCGCCCCGCGTCCCGACTTCTGGCACGAAACCCGCTTCGAGACCAAAGGGGTTCTGGCCGGACGCGCCATCCGCCACCTGATCTGGCAACGCCGACCGTGAAGGTCTTACAAAGAAGAACGCTCCCATGAAATCCAAGGCCACCACTGGTGTCATTTTCACCGTCGTTTTTCTGGATCTGCTCGGCTTCGGCATGGTCCTGCCCCTCATGCCCCTGTATGCCGCAGATCCCCGTTTTGCCGCCACGCCAGTCGAAACCGGCTGGCTGATGGCCATCTATTCGCTGATGCAGTTCCTCTTCGCTCCCTACTGGGGTCGGCTTTCGGACCGCATCGGTCGGCGTCCGGCCCTGCTCATGGGGTTGACCGGTTCGGCGCTCTCCTATCTGGCCTACGGCATGGCCCATGAACTGTGGGTGCTTTTCGTGGCGCGCGCCGCAGCCGGCATGATGGGCGCCAACATCGCCGTGGCCCAGGCCGCCATGGCCGATCTCTCGTCGCCCGGGGAGCGCTCCCGGGCCATGGGGCTCATCGGTGTCGCCTTTGGTCTGGGATTCATCCTCGGACCGGCCTTCGGCGGCTGGCTGGCCGGTTTCGGTCTGGCCGCTCCCCCCCTGGTGGCGGCCCTGGTCACCGGACTCAACGCCCTGGCCGCGCTGTTTCATCTGCCGGAGACCAAAACGCCCGCGTTGGCCGGAGAAGGTGACCGCCGTCCTGTCCATCCGCTCCTCTCCGGCCAGCCGTGGCACATGGCGCGCCGCTTCCCGGGGGCCTGGAACGCCTGCGGGGTCATGGGGCTGTTCATCACCCTGTTTGCCGCCTTCGAGGTGACCCTTCCCTTGTGGGGCAAGGAGCAGATGGATTGGGACATGACCACGACCGGTTGGATCTTCACCTTTGTCGGTGTGGTCGCGGTGGCCACCCAGGGTGGTGTGGTGCGGCGGTTCATGCCGAAGATCGGCGAAAAACGGGCCGTCATGGCCGGATTGCTGCTGGTGGCCGCCGGAC
>JBKACM010000398.1:0-1891 GCA_046269335.1 Alphaproteobacteria bacterium
GAGATGGACTCTGCATTGGTGGCCTACTCAGGGGGCCCTGAAAAGTCGGAAAGGAATGGGGAGCACGAGGGGACGAGTCCCCTCGTTCTTGATCGTCTCCGACGGCGGCTTTCGGCGCGAGGTCATGCGTCAAAAATTAGGCTCGCCGGTATCATACCTCCGCCACCCGCTGCGGGCCCAGTTCGACCAGCCGGCGGATCTTGGCCTCGATCATGGCGTAGATACGGCGGAACTCGGCCAGGCGTTCGTCCTGCGTGCCGGTGGCGGCGGCCGGATCGGGAAAGCCGATGTGGATCTTTGCGGGGTGCCCCGGCCACACCGGGCAGACCTCGCCGGCGGCGTTATCGCAGACGGTGATGACCAGATCCATCACCGGTGCGCCGGGAGCGGAGAACTCGTCCCATGATTTCGAGCGCAAACCCTCCACCGGATGACCCTTCTCGCGCAGAATCTCGATGGTGAGCGGGTTGACCTGGCCGGTCGGATGGCTGCCGGCGCTCCATGCCCTAAACCGCCCTCGGCCCAGATCGTTCAGCAGCACCTCGGACAGGACGCTGCGGGCGGAATTGCCGGTACAGAGCACCAGGACGTTGCAGGGCTTATCCATCGCACATTTCTCCTTCGCCGGTCGGACAGCACAGCTCCGGCCGCCCGCCGCAGCAATTCTCGGTCAGAAAACCCAGGAGAGCCGTCATCGTCGCGAAGTCCGCGCTGTAGATCAGCGAACGCCCGTCGCGCCGTCGTTGGATCAATCCCGCCTGGCGCAGGTGCGACAGGTGGAAGGACAGGGTGCTCTCGGCCGCGCCCAGTTCGTCGGCAATCTGTCCGGCCGGCAGCCCCTCCGGCCCGGCAGCCACCAGCAACCGGAACAGCCGCAGCCGGGTCTCCTGGGCAAGCGCCGCCAGCGCGGCGATGACGTCATATTCATTCATATTTCTAGAAATATAGAATATTATCGCCCAATGCAATGGTTTTCAATGCGCAGGACTGGCTGCCGGCCGCGACAGGGTCAATCGCACGAGCGGACCGGTCGGGGCAGGACGCGCATCCGCACCACCCTTCTGAGCGGCACCATGTCCACCGCTGGCCAGGCGTCGGGCACGCCCGCCACCGGCCGTATCAGCCACAACCGCCTCCGGTCCTGAATCAGCAGCCGCCAGCAGCCACTCTTCAACTGCTGCCGCAGGTCAGCCTCGCCGGCGGCGGGGAAGGCCCCCTCCTTCGAGGGGCCATCCTCCCTCAGTGTCAGTTCGACATTGGGCAGGCCAGGCAGACCAGCGGCCAGGGAGTTGTCGGCCACCTGCCGGCCGTGCCGATGCGCCAACGAGCTGGCCGACCAGGCCAGGCCGACCAGGCAGACACTCCAGACCAGCATCTGCCAGGCCCGCGACCCCCATCGGATCGCCACACAGACCGGCACCGCCCACCCTATCAGCAGCAGACCCCAGCCCTCCATCAGTACCGTCATGCCCCAGGCAAAAAAGTACTCGCGCGGAATATCGAACCCGGCCAGCCCAAGCCCGAACCGGGCGTAGTACTCCGCCGCAAACCCCCAGCCGATCAGATACAGGAGGGCACCCGCCAGCCCGACGCCGATCGCCAACAGCGGGGCGATACCCTTCATCGTCCCTCTCCCTCGGGTCCCAGGCCACGTGGCACGGTTGGACTTTCCGTGTCCGAACACGTCGGCCGGCACGGAGAACAGTTGGCCGCGCCAGCCTTGAGAGGGCTCCAGTTCTTGTCCGGTGTGAAGGAAATCCAGCGGCAATCCGTAACGGACCGACAGTTGACCTTGCGCGACGCCTCACCCTGAAGAGGCACGGGACCCTCGCACCCCTTCACCCAATTGGCGTGGTCCCGGTGCTCCCAGCAATGACACTTCGCGGTATCC
>JBKACM010000399.1:0-1884 GCA_046269335.1 Alphaproteobacteria bacterium
CAAGCGGCCATTGCGGCCGCGGCCAAGCCCACGGACGTGGGTGCCCGGCCAGGGACCATACGATGAGTCGATTTATCAGCTCATCGGTATGAGACGGGTCACGGCGTGGCGGGAGAAATTCCCGAGAAGTCACGTCGCGGCTGCGTCTCCGGGTCAAGACGGAAGACGTTCTCGTCGACACGGCGCTTCAGAACGATCTCCACGTAGGTGGTCTGGTTTGGCTGTAGCACGCCGGCCAGCACCTTCCCCTCGGTGCGAAGTTCCACGGGCTTGTAGCGGGCAAAGCCTTTGTCGGGTCTTGCCACCAGCCGCAAGCCGAATTTCCCGTCTTTGATGCCCGCCATTATGTCGTAGTCCATGTAATAGACCAGGCAGTTCGGGGTCTCCACGTTGCGCTGACGGTCAACGAAAAAGCCCTCCGGCAATTTATCAGGGTCAAAGTCACTTCCGGCGAGCAGATACAGGTCAAAGTCATTGACGGGATTGTTTTGATCGTCCACGACTCGGAAGACCAGATTCATATACCGGTGCGTGCGTGATTCGTTGTCGCTCGCTTGATTCTGGATGGTCGACGTCTGAAGTTCTGCACGCCGCGTGCCGTATTCACCCCACGACGTGACTTTCAGACACCGCAGGATTTCGCCAACCACCGGCTTGTCGGCAACGTTCTCCACCTTCACGCTTTTCATGATGCCGATGTCGTCCCCGGAATGGCTGGCCCTGGATATAACTCCCAGGGCGACCGGATCAGGACGACAGTCCGCATCAAGAAGAGAATGGCCGTCGCTGCCAACAAGCGGCTGACCTTTATCGTCAATCAGTCGCCTCCCCTTCTCGCCGACGAGGTGCAGAACGTTGGCGGATCTGGAAGGAAAGTGGGTATTGACGACCACGTCGTCGGTTTCCGCCAGGGTCAGCATGCAATAGTTCATGTTGGCGCACGCGACTCGGACTACACCGTCGGAACCAATTTCCTTCAGATAGGGGTTCAGGAAATCGTAGAAGTGGCGGTCGATGGTCTGTCCCGTCAGGACAAACGGGAAGAACCGGCTTCCGTTCTGCCGGTATTTCAGAAACGACCGGCTGAGTCGCCACTGGTCGGCACTGCCAAGGGACAGCCATTCCAGGATTTTCTTTCCGGGCTCAACGCCCTCGAAGAGGGCCTTGATACGGCCGATCCGCTCCTTGCCGATGACGGCCAGCGCCGATCCATGATTCGCGGGGGCCAGCATGACGAGATGACGCAAAGGCAGCTCGTTCAATCTTCCCGCCCCATAGTAGGCCTCCACCCACTCCCGGACCACCGGTCCCCCAGTGGAATGGGTGATGCAGGAAAACTCCGACAGCGCACCATTGTTCTCCCACGGTAGCACTTCCCGCAGGGCCTTTTCGAAACCGATGACGACGTCCGCCATCTTCACGTCGTCGTTGAAACTGACATAGCGGCCAAGCCATACGTGCTGAACGTCAATGCCGAGCCCAACCTTTCCGGCCTCGGCCACCAGAGCTTCCGGCAGACGGCCGTAGGTATCCGTATCGGTGACGCTCCACCCATGCACAAAAACTACGATCATTTCCACACCCCTGAATGTCGTGAAAAGCAACACCGACCGTCCAATGATTTGCCTTACAGGCCGGTCAGTACGAGTTCTCACGCCCCATCATGACATATGGTAGGGAGTCTTATCAGCTTTTACGAACGCAATATGACAACAAATCACTCTTTGAGAAAATCCAGAAACAGCAAACACCACAAAAAAAGAGGGCGCCCTCGCGGACGCCCCCCCTTCCGTATCGACGATATCGTCTAGCGGAACATCTGCAACACGCTTTGCGCGGCCTGGGAGGCCATGGTCAGCGAGTTGGTCGCCAGTTGCCGCTGGG
>JBKACM010000400.1:0-1879 GCA_046269335.1 Alphaproteobacteria bacterium
CGCAAGCCAAGGGGCCGGACGGCCCCGCCGGCGATTGAGGGCGTTGATCGGTCACGATCAACGCGGATTGGTATAAGTCAAATCAAAGAACGGCCGGTATTACCTGGTGAAGGTTCAGCCCTCCTGCTGTTTCTCAAGCCCGGCCGACTTCCGCAGGCTATCGTTGATGCGCGACTGCCACCCGGGGCCCGCCTGGCGGAAGAATTCCACCACATCGGCATCGAGACGAAGGGTAACCTGCTTTTTCGGCGCTTCCGCCTTCGGCCGGCCTCGGCTCCTGCGCAGCCCCTCGGCCAACTCGGGGAAAGCCTCGGTGAAGGGCTTGGCCTGCTTGAAGTCGGCCTCGGTCCATTCCGGATTGTCGCTCACGGCATCCCAATCCTCCCTGGTGAAGCCGTGCCCCTCTTCGAACTCAGTGCGCTTGGTGGTGGGCATCGAACAGGCTCCTTTCCTTCTTGCTCGCCGGCCGCATGCTGACGACAGAGAGCCCCTCGCTGCCGAGCATGGCAAAGACTACCGCGATGGTCCCATCCTCGAAGCGGCCGATGGCCTGAAAGCGCCCCAGCTTGGCCGGGCATACCAGCGCCGTCTCGAAAAACGCTCCATTCTCCAGATCGGCGAAATCCAACCCATGTTTCGTCAGATTGGCGAGACGTTTCGGAGGGTCGTAGACGATCTTCATGAGATTAAATGTAGTTACGAAAACTCGGAACGTCAATGAATTTTCGTAACTACATTTTTGCCGGGCACGTCAGGAATCTTCCCAGACCACGGTCACCGCTTCGGAGCGGATTGGGACAATCGGGGTGGAAGGACCCGGATCCTGTCGCCCAGGACCCTGAACTGCATGGTCGCGGTCAGAAGGTGGGCGATCACCCGCTTGACCGACTGGATCGACAGAGGCTGTACCAGAATGCCATGAAACCCGGCCTCGCGCAGCCGCTTGGCCTCGGCAAACTCGATGGGTGCCGTGATCACCGTGCTGACGGCAAAATGCGACGGACAGGATGTCCTGCGAATCCGAACCAGGAACTCCTCCTGCGGCACCTTGCTCAGAGCGCCGACGATGATGACATGGAATTCCTTTCCCCCCCCGTCTCCGTAACGGTTCAGGAACTCGTTTTCGTCGTGACATTCCTCCACGTGGACCGCACCACTGCGAATCAGCGCAGTACGGCAGGCGCGCCGGGTCATGGTATTGCTATCGACGATGCAAAAAGTGGAGCGATGCCACAATTCCTGCAACAGCACCACCTTGGGCGTGGTCGGAGGCAGGTTGCCGCAGACAGTGCGGACCAGACTGACCGTCTTGATCGTGCCTCCCCCTGCTCCCGAGGCTTCCTGGTCGGCATAAATCATCAGAGCCGCCCGACCGTTGATGGACTCGAGCCGCCTGGCCCCCTGTCGCGGCAGGGCGACGCCGTTGTGCTGGCACCAGTGATGGAGAGCGGTGATGATGTCCTTGCGGGGAATCTGGAAGGAAACTTCCTTCGGGCCGGCCTCCGGCTTCGCTTCCGCCCCCACGGAAATCTGCGAGGGAAAGCGAAGGACAAGGGCCGATTCCTCGGCTGGCTGGAAAATCACCTGATCGGGAATCTCATGGGGCAACGGTTGCCCCGACTGGGAATTATGCTGGCGTACCGCTTGCAGCAGTACGTGGGGTGGAAACAGGACGACCCGGCGATCAACGGGCATGGCGACCTTTGGTATGCATAATCCAGAAACCTATACATAATGACATATCTCCTTCCCCAAAGGGAAGAAATTTCCGGTTGATAAAAACCACACAATAAATACGTATTATACTAGACCGAGATGAGCTTGACTCATCACGGTCTGGGAATGGCGCATTGAGCGCCCGCGCGATCGTTCGCGCGCA